>CANLGS010000199.1 GCA_947490035.1 Gemmataceae bacterium | reverse complement strand
GGGTACTTCCGCGAAACGTACCGCTCTTCAGCGACGATGTCCGCGCACAGCGGAACGCGCAACGTCTCCACCGCGATTTACTACCTGCTGAAGCCGGGGCACGTCTCCGAACTGCATGTGCTGCCCGGCGACGAGGTGTTCCACTTCTACCTCGGCTCTCCGGTGCGGATGCTGCAACTGTGGTCCGACGGCAGCGGGCGCGAAGTGGTGTTGGGCGCGGACATCGTGAAGGGCGAAGTGCCCCAGGCAGTGGTGCCCGGCGGCGTGTGGCAGGGCACGCACCTCATCGCCGACAGCGGCTTCGCGCTCCTGGGTTGCACCGTCGCGCCGGGCTTCGACTACGCCGATTACACGAGCGCGACGCGCGCGGAACTGGTGGCGAAGTGGCCTGAATTTGCGGATTCAATTGTGAAACTGACGCCGAGAGGGTAGGGCGGGTGTTCTGTCTTGTGGCACAGACATTCCTGTCTGTGCGGCCACCTTTTCAAAGCACACAGACAGGAATGTCTGTGCCACAAGAAGGGAAGGCAACCCGGCCTACAGCGTCTTCAGGTACTCGATCACCTGCGCGCGCTGTTCGTCCGTGAGTTCGTCGCCGTAGGTGTGGCCGGCGTTGCCGCGGCCCGGCTTCGACGTGTCGTAAATCTTCCGCGCCTCGTGCGGCGTCAGTTTGTCGTTCACGTCGCGCACTTCGGTCACCTTCCAGCCCGCCTTCGCCTTGTCGTAATCGGCCTCGTCGGTCTTGAAACTCCGCGTGTAGTGCTTCGGCCGTACCTTCGAGTTCAGCACGCCGTCGAGCGTCGGGACGCTGCCGTTGTGGAAGTACGGTGCCGTCGCCCAGATGCCGTCGAGCGGCGGCGCCTGGTAGCCATCCGTCGAGCGCAGCGGCAGGCCGCCGTTCACGAACCAGCCGCTCTTCTCCTTGCCGAACCACGACGCGCTGTACTCGTCGCCGTAGGCGGTGGTGATGCCCGTGTGTCGCGTCGGGTCGGTGCCGATCTCGTCGAGCGCGATCACCTTGTTCGGGTACGTCCACTTCTCGCCGTAGGTGCCGTGGCACTTCGCGCAGTTGTTCTTGAACAGCGTCTCGCCCTTCGCCGCCTTGCCCGCGTCAATCGCGAACGGGTACTTGGGCGGCTCCATGTTGATGAGGTACTGCTGGATGTCGCGGAACGCCGGTTCGTGCTTCTCGAAGTCCTTCGGCATCGTCAGCGGGTGCATCATGAACTGCATGAGCGTGCGCACCGAGCGCGAGTCGGTCGCGCCGGTGTGGTAGATGGTCTTCTTCTTCTTCATGAGCCACCACGCGGGCACGTCTTCGCAGAGGTCGTCGCGCAGGCCCAACTCCTTGCGCGGCGTGCGGAGCGTGAGGTCCGGGTTGCGGAAGCCGAGCAGGAACACCCCGAACCCGCCGGCTTCGGTAGTGCCGCGCACGTTCGAGAACGTGAACGGCAGTTTCCCGGTCAGCCCGTCGGCTTTCGCCATGTCCTCGAAGAGCGCTTGCACGTCGAGCGTCGTGTTGCCGAGACCGACAACGCTCTTGCCCATGATCGAGCCGGCGTGGCACAACATGCAGTCGATCCCGACGCCGGTGTTCAGCACGCGCGGCGCCTTGCGCAGGCCCATCGGCAGCCCGTCGTTGAGGTAGGGCGGCGAGTGCAGACCGTAGCGTTCGAGGACGGCCGCGTCGTAGCCGGCGGGTTTTTCAGCTACGCCCCAATTCTTCCAGGCGTTGGGGAGCGCGTTCGGCGTCCAGAACGCCGGGATGAACGCGGTCTGCGTAAGCGCCTTATAGCCCTTCTCCGAAGGCGTGGGTTCCTTCTCCGCGGCCAAGACCGGCGCGGAGGCGGCGAGTAGCGCGAAGGTGGCGAGCGCGAACCGTGTCATCGGGGTTTCCTCTGGATCACCAAGTATTCGCCATCATACACGCGACGGATTCCTTCTCCAACGCAACCGCGAGCCGGGAGGTCGCGAAACGGGCACGCGAGCGAAAATCGCGAAAGCAGTTTCGCGGGCGCAACAGATCGGGCGTAGCGCGTACCGGAGGTGTAAGCGGTGCGACGAGTGATCGCAACGCGAGCAAAGAAAGAACAACCCGACCCGCACACCTCTGACGGAGAACGACGATGATTCGCTCAAGCCAATTGGCCCTGGTCGCCCCGGTCGCAATCGCCGCCGCGCTGTTCAGTCCCGCGAAGGCGGAAGCCGCGAACCGGTTCGCGGTGACCGGCATCGAGAACAAGAGCACGCAGACGATCAAGTACAGCTACAAGTGGGGCAACGACGCCTGGGTGACGGCCACGCTGAAGCCGGGCGAGCAGCGGCTCCACTGGCTGACCTACGGCACGGTGAACGAGAACAAGTCCCCGGCCTTCCGCGTCCGGTTCGACTCCGAGTTCGACCCGAAGCAGAAGCCGATCTTCATCGAGTACGTGCTGAAGAAGAACGCGGCCCCGGCCCACGACTGGGAAGACGCTCACAAGTACGTCTTCAAGAACGACGGGAACCAGTTCTTCGTAGACCTGTACGAGAAGAAGTGAGCAGCGGTGGGCAGTGGGCAGTGAGCAGTGGGCAGAGAGCAGAGAGATAGCAAAACGAAACAAGCCGTGCGACTGCGGTCGCACGGCCTTTGCATTTCCCTCTGCCCTCTGCCCACTGCCTGCTGCCCACTGTTGCGAGCGGTCGGGGTTGCGGCTCACTTCCCCGACCTGATAGAGTCTCCCGCTGGGGGACTCACATGCGTTGCATCGTCACCGGCGCGGCCGGGTTCATCGGCTCACACCTGTGCGAGCGGTTGCTCGCGGACGGCCACGCCGTCACGGGTATCGACTGCTTCACCGACTACTACCCGCGACCGATCAAAGAGCGGAACCTTGCGAACCTTGGCGGGCACCCGCAGTTCCAGTTCAGCGAACTCGATCTCTCGCAGGGCGTGCCGGCGGAAGTCGCGAGCGGCGTGGAGTGGGTGTTCCACCTCGCGGCGATGGCCGGGCTGACGCGAAGCTGGCTCGACTTCGACACCTACAACCGCCACAACCTCACGGCCACGCACCGCCTGCTCGAAGCGCTCAAGGGTTCGCCCACGCTGAAGCGGGTGATCTACGCGAGCACATCGAGCGTGTATGGCAAGTACGCGAGCGGTGACGAAACGCTTCCCACGAAGCCGAGTTCGCCCTACGGCATCACGAAGCTCGCGGCGGAGCAACTGTGTCGCGTGTACTGCGACGAGTGGAATGTACCGGCCGTGGTGCTGCGATACTTCAGCGTGTACGGCCCGCGCCAGCGCCCGGAGATGGGCTACCACCTCTTCATCAACGCAATCCTTCAGGGCAAGCCGATCAAGCTGACCGGCGACGGCTTGCAGGTTCGCGGCAACACGTACATCGCGGACTGCGTTGAAGCGACGATCCGTGCGACGCAGGCGATGCCGGGCGAAGTGTTCAACCTCGGCGGCGGCGAACTCGTCACGGTTCTTGAAGTCTTCAAGAAGCTGGAACGGATCATCGGCAAGCCCGCGATCATCGAGAAGAACCCGCCGCGCCTCGGCGACCAGCTCGCGACCGGCGCCGACGTGACGAAACTCTTCCGCCACCTCGGATGGAAGCCAACGACCAGCCTCGACGACGGTTTAGCGAAGCAGGTCGAGTGGCAGAAGACTTTGATCTAAGAATGGCCCGCTGATGACGCAGATTTCAGCGCAGATGAAATCAGATCAGAACAATGCTTTAATCTGATTTCATCTGCGCTGAAATCTGCGTCATCAGCGGGCCATTCTTCTCTTGAGGAGCACGGATGCTCGACACCCTGAACCGGCACCTGATGCACCCGCTCATGGCGTGGCGGGAAGGCAGCACACACCTTCGGCACCTCCGCACGCTGCGGCGCACGCAGTTCGACCCGCCGGAGGTCATTCGCGCGCGCCAACTTGCAGCCGTGCAATCGCAACTCAGGCACGCGTGGGACACGGTGCCGTACTACCGCGCCGCGTGGACGAAAGCCGGCGTCCACCCGTCCGATGTGCGCGAAATTCGTGATCTCGAAGCATTTCCCATCGTCACGAAAGCCGACATCCGGCGGCACAACCGGGCGCTCGTGTCGTCGGTCTACGACATCACGAAGTGCCGCGTGAAGACCACCTCCGGTTCAACCGGCGTCCCGCTTACTACCTATTGCGACGAAGCCGCCATGCAGTGGAAGGCCGCTTGCACGATCCGCTCGGACGAGTGGTCAGGCTACCGGTTGGGGCAGCGCGTCGCGAAGGTGTGGGGCAACCCCGAATACCGGCACTTCGGGCTGAAGGGCCGGCTCCGCAACCGCCTCTTCGACCGCGCCGTTTACCTCGACACGCTCAATCTCAATGACAATCGGATTGCCGAGTTCACGCAAGCCATCCGCGCGCACCGGCCGGGACTGATCTTCGGGCACGCGCACTCGCTGTACCTGCTCGCGTGTTCGCTGAAGAAGTCGCGTGTACACGACGTGCGGCCCAACGGCATCATCTCCACCGCGATGATCCTTCACGACTGGCAGCGCACCGTCATCGAAGACGTGTTCGGCTGTAAGGTGACGAACCGCTACGGCTGCGAGGAAGTGAGCCTCATCGCGAGCGAGTGCGAAGACCACAACGGCCTGCACATCAACGCGGACAGCATCTACCACGAAGTGCAAGCCGACGGCAAGTTGCTCGTCACCGATCTGAGCAACCGGGCGATGCCGCTGATCCGCTATCAAGTCGGTGACGTGGTCGTGCCGTCGAACCGCGTGTGCAAGTGCGGGCGCGGGCTGCCGCTCATCGAGCGCGTCGAAGGCCGCGACGCGGACTACGTTCTCACGCCCGCCGGGCACCTCATCTCCGGCATCTCGCTCACGGAGAACTTCGCGGTACTGGTCCCCGGCGCGGCACAGGTGCAGATCGTGCAGGAGTCCGTCACGCTGTTACGCATTAGGCTCGTCGCGGACGACGCGTTCGGAGATGCGAGCCGCGCGAAGATTGCGGAGTTGGTGCGCGACACGTTCGGCGATAGCGTGGCGCACGACGTGGAACTGGTGGACGCGATCCCGCAGGAGCCGAGTGGGAAGTACCGGTTCTGCATCTCGAAGGTGGCGCGGGAGAAGTTGGAGGCGATGAGCGTGTAATGGTTTTGTCCTCTCCCCTTGCGGGAGAGGGGCAGTAGAAAGCTTCCCATGAGTTTGCCCCGCGTTTCGATTGTCATGGCCGCGAAGAACTACGCCCGCTTCTTGCCCGAAGCGGTCGAATCGGTGTTCGCGCAGACTTACACCGACTGGGAACTGCTCGTCATCGACGACGGCTCGTCCGACGACACCCCGGGCGCGGTGCGGCCGTACCTCGCGGACCGCCGCGCGCGGTACTTCCGCTCGGACACGCTCGGCCAACCCCGCGCGAAGAACCTCGGCATCTCCCTTAGTCGGGGGCGGTTCGTCGCGTTCCTCGACGCCGACGACGCGTGGGAATCGACGAAGCTCGAAAAGCAACTCGCGGTGTTTTCCGCGAAGCCCGATGTGGGCGTGGTGTTCTGCAAGCGCTCACTGATGGACGAAGAGGGAAGGGCACTCCCTGCGAAGCCGGCGAGCGACTTCCCGACCGGTTTCGTTCTGCCGCAGATGTTCACGCAGAACTTCGTGTGCTTCTCGTCGGCGGTGGTGAAACGCGACGTGTTCGCGCACGTCGGTCGGTTCGACCTACTCTGGGACTTGGCTATCGACTACGACCTCTGGCTGCGTGTGGCGAAGTTCCACCGGTTCGATTTCGTGGACGAAGAGTTGGTCCGCTACCGCACCGGGCACGGGAACCTGTCGAAGAAGTTGCGCGACCGCGTGGACACCGCGATGTCCATCATGCACCGCGCCGAATCGCGCTACGGTGTGCGCGACGAAGTCCCGGCGGAGGTGATCGCGGACGGCTACGCTTCGACGTGCCAGACGCTCGGCTACGTGCTGCGCGCCAGCGAACCGACCGCGTCGTTGCGGTGGTACCTGCGGGCGCTCAAGTGGCCCGCGCGGCGAGTCATCTCACTGAAGGGGTTGGCCGCGGGGCTGGTGGCGGGACCGCGCGAGAAGGGCGCGGCGGAGAACGCCAGCGCGAACGTGTAGAGAGTAGTCATCACGCTCCGCGTGATGTCGGCTTCACGAACCGGTGAGCCGTGACGGCCACATGCACCGCCCATCACGCGGAGCGTGATGACTACTCTCAATACAGCCCGATGTCCAGCGAGTTGGACAGCGCGCGGCCGACCCACCAGGCGCCGCTGCGCCAGCGGGCGTGAATCTTCACGATCGCGAGTTGGCCGGGGTCGATGGCCGTGTCCGGGTCGGTCATCTCGATCTCCACCAGGTATACCTGCGCCAGCGGGATCAGCACGTTCGGGTCGTCACCCGGCTTCACCGCGAGCGAGCCGCCGCCGCGCTGCGTCAGCGCCAGCGGCACCGTCGCCGCGTTCTGCGCCGGCAGCTTGCGCAGCTTGCCGCTGAACGTGCGGTCGCTCCGCCCCTTCGCACACACCGACACGTCCAACTCGCCGCACGCCGCGAGGTCGTCCTTCAGCACGCGGTACTCCGGCGGCGAAACCGGCACTTTCAGGATCAGCTTGCCGGGATCGCCCACCGCGAAGATCGGCGGTGCGTCGGTGTAGCCCCTGTCGAACAGCTTGCCGATGTCGTCCCGCTTCGGCGCGGTCACGAGAATGCCGTCGCGCGGGGCCTTCATCTCGCGCACGCGGGTCTGGCGCGCGAGCAGCCGGATCACCTCGTCGTCGGCGGTCTCCGCCTTCGCGCGGGCCTTCTTGTACTCCGTCGCGTACCGCTGTTCGGCCACGCCGTCGCCGGCCCCGCGCGCCTTGATCGCAGCGGCGTTCAGCAGCCCGGCCGTCAGCCACTGCTCGGCCTTCACCGATTGCGCCTTCGCCAGTTCGACCTCCAGAATTTCACTCTTGAAGGTCGCCAGCGACTGCCCGCGGCGCACCTTCTGCCCCGGCCCCACGTCCTCCATCGCCACCAGGCGCGCCGGTTCGGCCAGCATCACGCCCTCCAGGTGGTCCGGATCGACCGCGACCAGCCCGGTCTCGTAAACCCGGCTCACCGGCAAGGGCAGGAAGAAGAACGCCAGGAGGATCGACGCGAACACGCCCAGGGTGATGTACACCCGCGCCGCTTTCATGTCTGGTAACCGCCCGCGCTG
>CANLGS010000198.1 GCA_947490035.1 Gemmataceae bacterium | reverse complement strand
GACTTGGGGCAGCCGGTTCCGGTTTCTCACCCGCGCGCTCGGGCTGACCGGCCTCCTCGTCGTGGTCGTCGGCGCCATCATGCTGTACGCCGATCTCGTCCCGGCCGCGCGCGACTTCGGCGGTGCCCGCGCCGCCGGAAACCAGGCCCGCGCCGGCGGCGCTTCAGTGTACCTCGCGGCGGCGGTACTCCTGATCCTCGGCGGCCTTGCCGCGATTGCCGTGGCGCTGGCCGTCGAAGCACTGAACCTGTTGCTGTCGGCGACCGGGCGGAGTACCGTTGCGAACACCACCACGATGGTCGGCGTCGTCGCCGCACTCGCGCTGCTCGTCCTGGTCAACGTGTACTCGTTCACCCACACCGGGCGCATCGACTGCACCCGCGACCAGCGGTTCACGCTCCCGCCGGAGATCGCCGGCGAGATGAGCAAACTCCGCGGCAACGCGCCCACCACCATCGTCGTCCTCCGGATGCACAACTTCGGCAGCCTGTCGCCGCGCCGCGACTCGTACACCGCGGCGGCCGAGGAGAAGGTGACCGAGAAGGTCAAAGACCTCGTGGACCGGTTCCGCGAGTTCGGCCCGCGGTTCAACGTGGTCGTGCTGGACTCGGAAGCGTTCGAGTACGAAGAGGAGTTGAAGAAGCTGACGAAGGACGCGCCCGAACTGAAGAGCGCCATCGCCGCGGCCCCGGAGAACAGCATCTTCTTCCACGCGAACAAGCGCGTACAACGGCTGTCGTTCAACGAGTTCATGCAACTCGACAAGACCGCCAGCAAGGAGGCCGACGGCGGGCGCGCCAACCTCGTGCTGCTGCCCCAGGGCATCGACACGTTCGCCCGCCGCGTGCTGACCGTGCAGGAGCGGCGGCCGAAGGTCGCGGTGTGCGTCACCCACGAGTGGCTGTCCACGGCCGTCACCGACGGCACCAAGCCGTACACCCTCGCCGGGATGAAGAAGGCCCTCACCGACCACGGGTTCGACGTGGTGGACGTGCTGCTGAAGAAGAACTGGGAGGACAACACGAAGGAGCTAGAGCCGGCCGCGTACACGTTCGCCGAAAGCAAACTGGAGAGGCTGGAGGCGGAAGCGGATTCCGCCCGCGACGCGGTGCAGTCCGCGAAGGACGACGTGAAGCTCCTGGCGGCGGTCGCGAAGGAGGCCGCCGACGAGACGGCGCGGACGACCATCCGCGAGCGGGTCGAGTTCTACAACGCACTCCGCCGCGGCGCGCAACTCCGCGAGTGGACCGAGTTGTTCGCCGCGTTCGTCCGGTGGGGCGGCCGCGGGCAGCCGGTGACCGCCGAGAACGAGGGCGAGTTGAAGGCGCTGGTGACGGCCGGGCTGGCCGCGCAGGCGAAGCGCGCCGAAGAGCAGGTGAAGGAGGCCGAGGTCGAGTTGCTCGACGCCGAGGCGAAGGTGAAAGAGGCCGAGGCCGACGAGCGCGCCGTCGAGGACCGGCGCATCGCCGACGTGCAGGCCAAACTTACCCGGCTCGTGGCCGACGTGGACCTGCTGATCGTCCCGCGGCACACGCTGGTCACCGTCTCGCCGCGCACCGGCGTCCCGCCGTCCATCCACCAACTGGACAAGAAGCAGGTCGAGGTGATGCGCGGGTTCATGCTGGCGGGCAAGCCGGTGCTGGCGTGTGTCGGGTCGGCGGCCACGCCCGGCGCGCCGGGCGCGCCGGACGGGTTCGAGCAGTTGCTCGCCGACCGCGGCATCGAACTGGGCCGCGAGACCGTGCTGTACGACGCCGAGCGGAAGTCGCTGGCGGCGGCCCGCACCGGCGGCCAGATCGCCGGCGGCGGCACGGCCGACATCCCGCCGCTGGTGTTCACCGCCGAGCCGCCGGCCGGGTCGAAGGTCGGACCCAACCCAATCGCAAACGCGCTGCGCCTGAGTGGCCGCACGGTCGAGCAGAAGCTGGACATCAAGCTGTTCGCCCCGCGCCCGGTGTACCTGGCCCACTCGCTCGACGGCAAGACGACGTTCGCCGCCGAGTTCGTGTCCACCGCGCCCGCCGGGTGGAACGAGGAGCGCCCGCTGACGACCGCCGACCAGTCCGGGCGGATCACCTACATGCCGCGATACGACCCGACCCCGAAGGACGACCCGAAGCGGGGCACCCGCGCCGAGGAGCGGCGGGCGTCGTTCCCGGTGGGCGTGGCCGTCGAGAGCAAACTGCCGGTCGCGGTGACCTACGAGGACTACGAGCAGCGCCAGATCGCCGCGGCCCTCAACCCGTTCGACAACGGCGCCGCGCTGGCGCTGGCGCGGACGGCCGAGCTGAAGGAGCGGCCGATGCAGCGCACCGTGGTGTTCGGTAGCGGTCACCTGTTCAGCGGCTCGCAGCTCGACCCGCCGCAGGAGAAGTTGCTGCTGTACTCGGTCAACTGGCTGACGGCGCGCGAGGACCGGCTGCCGAAGGCCGAGCAGCCCGCGTGGCAGTACCCGCGGGTCGCGATGGACGAGCGCGAGAAGACGCTGTGGCGGGTCGGCGCCGCCGTAGGGCTGCCGCTGGTCGCGGCGTACATGGGCCTGCTCGCGATGATGCGCCGCCGGATGCGATGACGATTCTTCTTGGCGAGCGGGGGGCGTAAGCCCCCCGAGTGAATCCCGACGCAAATGAGTGGTGCTGCACTCGGAGGGCTTACGCCCCCCGCTCGCCTTCAAACACTGCACTCCGACGCGAGTGAACTGCCATGAACTGGAAATCGACCGTCGTCCTCGTGATCCTCGCGGCCGGCGCCGGCGTGTGGCTGTGGAAGGGCGACACCGTCGCGCCCGACTTCGGCCGCCGCGTCACGCCGCCCGAACCGGCCGCGCTCGCGGCGCTCGAAGCCGACTTCACGCCCGACACCGTTACCCGCGTCGAGGTGCTGCACACCGGCGGCGAATCGCTCGTCCTCGAGAAGGGCGAGAAGGGGTGGAAGCAGCCGGGCAACTGGCCGCTCCGCGTCGTCGAGGTGAACGAACTCGTCGAGACGCTCGCGAACCTGCGCACGCGGTTCCAGCCGGTCGCACTGCCCGAAGACGCGGACCTCGCGACCTACGGTCTCGCGGAGGCGCAGAAGCCGCTCACGGTGAAGGTGACCGCAGGCGGGGCGACTTACGCGCTCAAATTCGGCGAACCGAAGGCGAGCGCCGGCGAGACCACGTTCACGCGCTCGGCGTTCGTCCGCGTGAACGACGCCGCCGAGGTGTTGAAGCTCGGACCCGACGTGATGCCGGTGCTGCGCCGCCCGGCCGAAACCTACCGCCGCCGGCAACTCTTCTCGAACCCGGAGCGGGTGAAGTTCGCGGGCGCGCCGTCGCTCGGCCCGACCGGCATGCCCCAACCCGGTGTGCCCACCGCCGTCAAACTTCCAAGTCTCACGGTCGAGGAGGTGCGCGTCACCGACAAGAGCGTGTCGTTCTGGGGTCTGACGCCGTGGCAGTCGAGCGGCAACTTCACGCTGAAGCGCACCGGCCCGACGCCGGCGCCGACGGTTACCGCGCAGGGCGCGGACGCGGTCGTGCAACCCGACCGGCTCGCGGACGTGTGGGCGCTCGACGCGCCGGTGCGCGACCGCATCGACCCCGCGAAACTCCAGCAGGTGCTCGCCGCGATTCCGGAATTGTGGGTCGAAGAGTTCACGTCGTCCGCGAAGGCCGGCTACACCGCCGACCGGCCGGCCGCCATCGCGAAGCGGTTCGTCGTCGCGGTGGACCCGCTCGCCGCCCTCGTGGGCCTGTACCCCGACCCGCGCGAAGAGTTGCGGCAGTCGAAGCAGTCCGTCGGCGTGCGCACGAAGGACGGCAACACGGTCACCGTGAAGTTCGGCGGCATCGCGAAGCTGACCGAGCGCGAGGAGATGGTTTCCATCCCCGGTCCGATGGGCGGGCCGCCGCGCATGTTCCCGCGGAAGGTGCAGACCGTCCACCGTTACGCGCAGGTCGAAGGCAACCCCCAGGTGTTCACGGTCGCGGGCGACAAGCTCGACGGGCTGTTCGCGAAAGCCGGCGACCTCGTTGAGGCAAACGTGGCGCGGTTCGCGCCGGACGAGGTGCAGGCAGTCACCATCGCGACGCCCGGTAAGCCCGCGGTCACGCTGATGCGCAAGAAGGGCAACCCGAAGGCGACGAAGAAAGAGGACAAGGAAGACCGGTGGGAGATCGACGCGAAGCCCAACCCGCTGCTCGCGGACATGGCCCGCGTGGACGACCTCATCAACCGCCTCGCGAACTTCCGCGGCGACTCGTCCACCGACCTCTACAGTGCCGATCCGAAGGCGCAGGGTCTTGATCCGGCGACCGCGACCGCGATCACCGTCGTGGTGCGCGAGAAGCGGCCGGAGGGCGAACCCGACGAGCCGGCGCGCGAGTTGAAGCTGTACGTCGGCGCGCCGGACTTCGCGAAGGGCAAGATGCCGCTGCAACTCGCGGGCTGGCCGCGCATCACCCTCGCGGACGACCGCATTGCAACCGGGCCGCCCGGCGCGGAGGTAGGCTGGCTGACCCCGAAGCTGTTCCCGGAGCGTGTGTCGGCGCTGTTCGCGCGCCCGGCCGTCGCGTACCGCGGGCGGAAGTTGCTCGACACCGCCGACGCGAAGCTCGTCGCGCTCACCGTGGAGGGCGCCAACGGCTTCTCGTTGAAGCAAGAGAAGGTGGGCGAGCGCGACGCGTGGAAGCTCGCGACGCCGCTCGCGTCCGACACCGACCCGGTGAGCGTCGCCGGGCTGCTCGCGCAACTGAGCGACCTTCAGGCGACGGAGTTCGTCGCGGAAAGCGCCGCGAACCCGGCCGAGTACGGACTCGACAAGCCGAAGCTCACGGTTCAGCTCAGTTTCGACAACAAACGCGGGTACAAGCTCGAAGTGGGCGGCCCGCGACCCGGCAAGCCGGGCGAGGTGTTCGCGCGGCTCGACGGCGGCAACGTGTTCGGCCTTCCCGTTGCGGTCACGGACACGCTCGCGGCCGGGCCGCTGGCGCTGCTGCCGCTGCAAGTGTGGAACGTCCCGCTGGAGAAGATCACGGGGCTGGAGATCACGCGGTTCGATACGGCAACCGACTCGTTCGTACTCGCGAAGGACGGCACCAACTGGAAGCTGTCCGGGCCGTTCGCGGCGCCGGTGCCGTTCCTCAACGCGCAACCGATGCTCTCCGGGCTGGGCGTCCTCGGCGCGGCGAAGTACGAAGCACTCACCGCACCGGACCCGGCGAAGTTCGGGTTCGACAAGCCGCTCGCGAAGGTGAAGTTGACCTTCGATGAGAGGCCGCCGGGGCCAGTGATGATCGGCAGTTTCACAACCAAGACTGTCGTCATCGGCGGCGTGACGCCGGGCGGGTTCGACCGCTACGCGAAGCTCGACGAGCCGACCGCGCCCGTCTTCGTGCTGCCGGCCGGATACCTGTTCGGCGTGCAAACGTCGCCGCTCGCGCTGCTCGACCGCAACCTGCTGTTCCTCAACTTCCCGGCCGTCATGAAGATTCGGATCGACACCGACAAGCCCGAAGACGCGATCACGCTCATCCGGGACGAGAAGAAACAGGACATCTGGACGGCGGAAGGCGCGGCGTTCGCCGTCGATAATCGCACGGCCAGCCAACTCGCGATCGTGTTCGCCCCGCTGCCGATCACGCGGCTCGCGGCCTACGGCGACGCGGTGAAGTGGGCCGACTACGGACTCGACAAGCCGGCGTTCACGTTCACGGTAACGGTCGGCGGCGACAAGCCCGCGACGCACAAGGTTCAGATGGGCAAGGCCGACCCGCTCGGCGGGCGGTACGTGCGCGTGGACGACGGCAAGGCGGTCGGCGTCACCTACGCCGACGCGGTGCCGCTGCTGGCGCGCACCCGGATGGAGTTCGTGGACCGCACGCTGTTCGCCTTCGACCCGACCACGCTCACGAGCTTCGCGCGGACGAAGGGCAAGGAAGAACTCGAACTCGCGCCGGGTGTTGCCGTCGGTTGGGACGTGGTGAAGCCCGCGAAGATGAAGGCCGATCAGCCGCTGATGGACGAACTGACCGACGCGCTCAGCCGGTTGCGCGCGGAGAAGGTCGTCGCGTTCGGCAAGAAGGCGGACGTGTTCAAGCAGTACGGCCTCGAACCGCCGGACGCGACGCTCACGCTCACGGCGGGCGAGAAGGCCGAACAGAAGGTGCTGCGCGTGGGCCGCGCGGTCGATCCCGCGAAGCCGGACGGCGACCGCTACGTTGCCGTCGAGGGCGCCGGCCCCGACGCGGGTGTGGGCATACTGCCGGGCGCGCTCGCGAACAAACTGCTCGCCGCGCCGGTGTCGTTCCGCGACCGCACCATCGTCAAGTTCGTGGACGCGGACAAACTGCAACTCGAACGCGGCGACCGCAAGGCGACGTTCACCAAAGTGAACGGCACGTGGAAGGTGACGGCGCCCATCACGACGGAAGCGGAGCAGGCCGCGCTGGACGATCTGGTGAACGACCTCGGCAAGCTGCGCGCGGGCGACTGGGTCGCGGAGAAGCCCGCGGACCTGAAGCCGTTCGGCCTCGACAAGCCGGAGGCGACGTGGACCGTCACCAACGGCGACAAGGTGGTACTCACGCTGCTCATCGGTAAAGCCGCAGCCGACGGGCGCGTTCACGCGACCGTCGCGAACAGCGGTATGGTCGCGCTGTTGGGCAAAGAGCAGTCCGCGAAGGTGCTGGCCGAGTACCGCGCACGGAAGCCGTGGGTGCTGGACGCGTTTCAGGCCGATACCATCGAGATCGCGCGCGGCGGCAAGACCTTCGCGATTCTGAAGCGTGGCGCCGCGTGGGTCGATCCGGTCGCGCCGGACGACGCGATCAGCACGCCCGCGGTAGCGGAGCTACTCGGCGGGTTGACCGCGCTTCAGGTGGACCGCTACGCGGTGGACGAAAACGGCGACCCGAAGCTGTTCGGACTGGACAAGCCGGAGGTGACAGTGACGGTGACGTTCAAGGACGGCAGTTCGCGGGTGCTGGCGATCGGCAACGCGGTCGGCGGCACGAACGACAAGCAGCGGTATGCGAAGGTCGTGGACAAGAACCGCACGGAGGTGTTCGTGCTGTCGGTAGCCGACACGGCACGCCTGATGCGCGACCGCGCCGCCTACGTGCAGAAGAAGTAAGCCGCTTCCGAAAAGAATGGCCCGCAGATGACGCAGACTTCGACGCAGATGAAATCAGGATAAGATCGGATTTGGTTCTTATCT
>CANLGS010000197.1 GCA_947490035.1 Gemmataceae bacterium | reverse complement strand
TTATTGGTTCGAGTTCGATCCCGTTTTTGGTTCACACGGCTCGTGAATTCCGCTGCTTTTCCAG
The DNA here is from genome assembly GCA_947490035.1 of Gemmataceae bacterium. GTDB lineage: Bacteria > Planctomycetota > Planctomycetia > Gemmatales > Gemmataceae > Gemmata. Next base: position 7,158 of record CANLGS010000197.1, on the reverse strand, counting down.
CGAAAAGTTCCGTTCCCCCGGCGAACTGATTCCAGAACGGGGATGAACCAAAAACACTGTCAACTCGAACTTCCGATCAGCCTACTCGGCGACTACGAATTGCGCGAGGAGATCGGGCACGGCGCGATGGGCGTGGTGCATCGTGCGTTCGACCGGCTGAAGCGCGAAGTGGCGGTGAAGGTCGTGCGCCCGGGCACGGCGCTCTCGGCGGAGGAACGCGCCCACTTCCGCTTCGAGGCGGAAGCGATGGCGGGGCTGAACCACCCGAACGTCGTGTCGGTGTACGCCTACGGCGAGGCTAACGGCGAACCGTACTTCGCCATGGAGCTCCTGCCCCAAAGCTTGGGGGAGTGGCTGGAGAGCCTCGGACCGGACCGGTGCTTGCGCCCGACGCGCGCGGCGGAACTGGTCCGCGACATCGCGCTGGGCGTTCACCACGCGCACCAGCGCGGACTGATCCACCGCGACCTAAAGCCGGCGAACGTGCTGCTCAACGAAGCCGGCGTGCCGAAGGTCGCCGACTTCGGCCTGGCGCGCCGCACCGACAAGACCGCGATGACGTTCGGCGGGACGCCGCTGTACATGGCTCCCGAGATGGTCAAAGGGGAGCGCCTCACGACGGCGGTGGACGTGTACGCGCTGGGCGTGATGCTCTTCGAGTTGCTCACGGGCCACACGCCGTTCGGTGGCGGTAACAAGGAGAGCGTTTTCAAGCGAATCCTCGAAGCGCCGACTCCCGGCGTGCGGAGCCTGCGCCCGGACATCGACCGCGACCTCGAAGCGATTTGCCTGAAGTGCCTGAGTAAAGACCCGGACGACCGGTACCCGTCCGCGCAGGCGCTGGCCGACGACCTGGAGCGGTTCCTGAAGGGCGAAGGCGGGATCGACCGGCGCAGCCCCGTGTGGCGGACGGTGCTGCGATTGCTGGACCGGCGCAAAGAGACGCTGGCGATGGAGAGCTGGCGCGTCACCTTCTGGGGGGCCGCCTCGACTGCTTTCGCGCTGGCCGTGATGCAGGCCGCGGTCCTGCTGAACGCACCGCTGTGGGTGTCGCAGGCGGCCGTCGCGTACTACCTGCTCGCGTGGCTCGGGCTGATGTGGTACTTCCTGGTCGCGCGCCGGGATTCGCTCAACCCCGTTGAGCGGGCGAGTACCGCGATCCACTTCGGCGCGAAGTTCAGTTGCGTGGCGATCCTGCCCGTTCAGTTGTGGCTGCACGACGGCAACCCGGTGTACGCGCTGCCGGTGTTCATGGTCCTGGTCGGGCTGGCCGTCTTCGTTCACGGCGTCCTCTACTGGGGCCGGTTGTACCTGTCGGGGTTGAGTTTCTTCGCGGTCGCCGCCGCGATGCCGCTGGTGCCGGTGACGTACTGGCCGACAGTGTACGGCGTGCTGCTCACGCTACTCCAGATTCTTATGGGTGTTCACATGCGCCGCGTCCACAAGCAGGCCGAAGCCGAAGCCGCCCGGTCGCACCTCGACGCCGCGCCGCCCGGTTGACCTTCTTCTGACCCGTTCCTGATTCTCGCCCGCTTCTCCCGGTGGCTCGTTGCCGCCACGGGGGCGGCGCGCGCATTGCCCGGAGTTTCGCCATGTGTTTCTCGCCCGAAGTGAGTTTCGCGTCCGCCGCGGCGCTGGTGCCGACCGGGATGTGGGCGGTGTGGACGGCCGCGCGGAACGCGCCGCGGTTGTGGCCGCTCGCGGTCGTGCCCGCGGTGTTCGGCGCGCGGCAGGCGTGCGAAGGGTTGGTGTGGCTCGGTCAGCGGTACGGCGACGAGACACTGAAAGCGGCCGCGGGGCGGGCGTACCTGTTCTTCGCGCTGGCGTTCTGGCCGTTCTGGTTCTGCGCGAGCGCGGCGCTCATCGAACCGGAACGCGGACGGCGGCGCGTGCTGGCAGCGCTGGCGGTACTGAGCACCGGCTGGTTCTGGTTCGCGTACCTGCCGGTGTTCGCCGAGCCGGGCGCGGCCGGGTCGTGCGTGTGCGGCCACTCGATCCGCTACACCCGCGCCGACGCCGTCTCCGCGAACCCGACTTGGGGTTGGGCGCTGCGCGCGCTCTACCTGGTCACGGCCGCGGTCCCGCTGCTGCTGAGTTCACTCCGCCGCGTGCTGCTGTTGCCGGTCGCGCTGGGGGTCGGGTCGGCGGTCGTCGCGGCGGCGGTGTACGACCACGCGCTCACGTCGGTGTGGTGCCTGTTCGCGGCCGTGCTGTCGGTGTCGCTGGTGTACGCGATCTCGACGGCCGCGCGCCGCGCCCCGGCGATCGCGTGCTGACGCGTTCGGGGCGCCGTGGTATAGTCTCCAATCCCAACACGCCGTCAGGTACATCACATGCGCTCGCGCCCACCGCCCGCTGCAGGCCAGCGATTGATCTGCACGATTCACGGCGAGTTGTACGACCTCACGGAGTTCGCCGACCAGCACCCGGGCGGGCGGTTGCCGCTTCTCCTCGCGGACGGGGCAGACGCCACCGAACTGTTCGAGACGTACCACCCCGATGAAGCGTCGCGGGCGGTGCTCCATCGATACCGGCTGGACCCGAACGCCCCGCCGCCGCCGCCGCCGGGACCGTTCGCGCGGGCCGTCCAAGTCCGCGCGGCCGCGTACTTCCGCGAGCACGGCCGCAACCCCAAGGCGTCACGCGGCCAGTGCCTCTGGTATCTTCTGGTGACGGGGTTGTATCTGGCGTGTCTGGTGGCGTACTGGCAGGGTTGGTGGGCGGCCGTGCCCGGACTGGCGGTTGCCGGGTGGTTCGTGTTCGGCATGGGGCACGACGGGGCGCACTTCGCGGTCAGCCGGCGCGCCTGGGTCAACCGTCTGGCCGCCCTCGGACTGCTGCCGAACATGAACGTGCTGGTGTGGTACTACCACCACACCGCCGGGCATCACGTTCACACCAACGGCTCGGACGACCCTGACCACTTCATCACGTACCCGTTCATCCGCACCTCCCGCGACCGTCCACACCGCTCCTGGCACCGGTGGCAGGCCGCCCTCCTGCCTCTCTACTTCCTGCTCCCCACGGGTCTGATGATGCTTGTCGGGCCGGTGTTCTGGCTGCCCGCCCGGCGGGCGGTGGGGGCTGCTGTCGTGGGTTGTTTCGGTCGGCGCGCTCGTCGCGGTGCCGGCGGTTCTGCTTCCGTGGTGGAAGGCGGTCGTGTTCCCGCTCGGCTACCTGATGCTCAGCGGCCTTATCTTCTCGCTGAACGTGTTCGCCAGCCACCTGGACGCGGGCTGCTTCCGCACCGGCGGGGACGGCGCCGACTGGGCGCGCCGGCAGGTGGAGGCGACCCGGAACTGGCGAGCCGGGAGTTGGCTGGCGTCGCGATTGAGCGTGGGCGTCAATCACCAGATCGAGCATCACCTGTTTCCGGGGGTCAACCCGCAGCACTATCACCACCTGGCGGCGGTCGTTCGTCAGACCTGCCTGGATTTCGGCGTGGAGTACCGGTCGTACCTCACCCTGACCGGATTCGTAGCGGCCTCGGTTCGCTGGGTTCATGCCCTGAGCCAGGACGAACGGAACCCACCACCCGAAGTCCTTCCTTGACTCACGCCCGCTCCGGGGGACAATGACGGCCGTCGCCCAAGTCGTCATTCCTCTCCCGGAGCCTCTCCACATGGTCACCGCCACCGCGCCGATTGCGAAGCCCAAGCACGCCAAACCGAAAGTACCCGATCAGCAGATGCTCATCAACGGGAAGTGGGTGAACAGCGTCAGCGGCAAGACGTTCGATACCACCGACCCGACCGACGGCTCGGTCATCTGCCGCGTCGCGGAGGGCGACAAGGCCGACGTCGATCTCGCGGTGAAGGCCGCACGCGAGGCGTTCGAGAACGGGCCGTGGTCGCGCATGAACCCGGCCGACCGCGGCCGGCTCATGAACAAGTTCGCGGACGCGCTCGAAGCACACCAGACCGAACTCGCGGCGCTCGAATCGCTCGACAACGGCAAGCCCATCTCCGACGCGCTCGCCGCCGACGTGCCGCTCGCCATCGCGTGCTACCGCTACTACGCGGGCTGGGCCGACAAGGTGTACGGCCAGACCATCCCCATCAACGGCCCGTACTTCTGCTACACGCGACACGAACCGCTCGGCGTCGTCGGTCAGATCATCCCGTGGAACTTCCCGCTACTCATGCAAGCGTGGAAGTGGGGGCCGGCGCTCGCGTGCGGCAACACCGTCGTCCTCAAGCCCGCGGAGCAGACGCCGCTCACGGCGCTGCGCGTCGCGCAACTCGCGCAGGAAGTCGGCTTCCCCGACGGCGTGATTAACGTGGTGCCCGGCTACGGCCCGACCGCTGGCGCGGCGCTGTCCGGGCACATGGACGTGGACAAGATCGCGTTCACCGGCGAGACCGGCACCGGCAAGATCGTGATGACCGCCGCGGCGCAATCCAACCTCAAGCGCGTGTCGCTCGAACTCGGCGGCAAGTCGCCCAACATCGTGTTCGCCGACGCGGACATGGACGAGGCGGTCGAGGGCGCGTACTTCGGGCTGTTCTTCAACCAGGGGCAGTGCTGCTGCGCCGGCTCGCGCCTCTTCGTGCAGGAGAGCGCTTACGACGAGTTCGTTCACAAGATCGTGGCGAAGGCGAAGGGCCGCAAGGTCGGCGACCCGTTCAGCGCGGACACCGAGCAGGGACCGCAGGTGAGCCAGGAGCAGTTCGACCGCGTGCTGGGCTACATCGAACACGGGAAGAAGGACGGCGCGAAGATGCTCGCGGGCGGCGGGCGCGTCGGCGACAAGGGGTACTTCATTCAGCCGACCGTGTTCGGCGACGTGACCGACGAGATGAAGATCGCGCGCGAAGAGATCTTCGGGCCGGTGATGAGCATCCTGAAGTTCAAGGACGCGGACGAGGTGATCGCGCGCGGCAACCGCACGGTCTACGGTCTCGCGGCGGCGGTGTGGACGTCGGACGTGAAGAAGGCGCTGCGGCTGGCGAACGGGCTGCGGGCCGGCACGGTGTGGGTGAACTGCTACGACGTGTTCGACGCGGGCGCGCCGTTCGGCGGGTTCAAGATGTCGGGCGTGGGCCGCGAACTGGGGCAGTACGCGCTGCAACACTACACGGAGGTGAAGACGGTCACGATGGCGCTGTGATTGAGGCGGCCGGGCCATATCGCCTTGGACGTCGGCGACCCGCCGCCCGGTTCGTCCACCGTCACTTCACGTCGAACGGCTTGAGGGTGTTGGGTTCGGCCTTCACCTCGATAGTGAAGGCCGGCTTCTGGCGGTTGTTGTAGCGCCCGCCGAGTCGGTCGCCGCCGAGGGCGGGATCGTCGGTCATCATTTCAGGCCAGATCATGAGCACGGCGTAGCGGCCCGGCGGGAGACCATCTCCGGTCGCGTACGTGGTCATCTTGAACTGCCCGGACAGGTCGGTGATCACCTCGGTCTCGGTGGCCGGACCATCCTGGCGGTCGATGGCGAGGAACGTGACCCGGACGTTGGCCGCGCGCTGTCCTTTTGTCTGTACGGACCCCGTGACGGGGTAGACGGGATCGCGCTTCGGTGTTCCCCCACCGCACCCCGCGAGCAGCGCGAGTGCGGCGGCGACGACGACCGTTGCCGCTCGGCTGCTCAAGATCATCGGCGTGTCCTCGGGTTGGGATCAGTCGAGATCGACTGGGTAACCATCGGCGCGGGCGCACATCTTCTGGAGGTTCACGAGACTGACGCTTGTCCGCAGGAAGCGGACCGACCCGTCGCCCATCGCGACGTTCGCGCCGTTGGTGTGGAAGCCGTAAATTTCGCCCTGGTTCGCGCAGTTGATCTGGCACGAGTTGGGCACGTCGGCAGCAGCGGCGAGAGTGCCTCCGGCCGGGTTCGACCCGTCCACGGCGATGTCGTTGCTCGATTGCGCCCACACGCCATTCAGGTACGTCACGTCGGCCTGCCGCACACGGAACTTCCAGTTCTGGGGACGCGCCCCCGCCTCGGCCAGCATGATCGTGTTGCTCAGTCCGTCGGTGACCGCGAGCAGCGGAGTGAACACGTTGCTGCCGAGCACCCCCTTGATGGCGTCGTCGCCTGGGTACGCCAAACCCATCGCAACCCAGATCGCGGAGCGGTTGTTCGCGCGGTTAACCGCCATGTAGTCGGACGTGGCGGGCACCCAACCGCTCCCGTAGGTCGCCGGTTCCAGAATCGGGTTGACCAGATGGTCGTAAGGAACGGACGGGCACTCGTAGGTCGGGATGCGGGTGGACGCCGCCGGCTGGTTCGCCGCCGCGAACCAGTCTTGCCGGAAGTCGTAAGCGGTGCCGTTCTTCTGAAGCACGTTCCCCTGCTCGATGTAGGGCAGGACGATCGCGAGGAAGCAGTGCTTCGCGTAGTCGGTGTTCGCCGTTCCCGTCGTCCCGACCTTCTGGAAGTCCTTCAGCACGGGCATGTCGGCCACCGCGGGCGTCTGGACGCTCGACGGCGGCAGAGCGCCGCGGGTGCCTTCGTAGTTGTGCAGCGCCAGACCGACTTGTTTGAGGTTGTTGGCGCACTTCATGCGTGCGGCGGCCTCGCGGACCTTCTGCACGGCGGGAAGCAACAACCCGATCAGGATGGCGATGATTGCGATGACGACGAGTAACTCGATCAGCGTGAACCCGCGATGAAGGCGCGGATGAAAGTGCATGACGGTCCCTCCGGATGAATAAGGTGACGAATCCCGGCGGTGTTCCGACCCTCGCGCGGTGCGGAAGGGTCGGAGGGCTTCGGTCACGTTTCCCCGTCGGGGGCCGGGCGCCGCGGTGGGCGCCCGACGGTTTTGCGCGTCGGCCGGTTCAGTCCCGGTCGAACCGGTCCGCCTTCAACCTGCAAGTTCATCGACCGGCGGCGGGCCGGGTTTTCGTCCTTCGCGGAGAAGTCAGGCCTCGCGCCGCCTGTGAGGATCAGCGCGACCGGCACCGGCGTCCGCTTCCCACTGCTCGACTTGCCGGTCGATCCGGTCAGGCAGTTGGCGAACTCGGGTTCGGCTCGTTCCAGGTCATCGGTTGGGGTGCGCGAGAGAGGAGAATCGCACACAGAGAATCGTAGGCGGACAGGGCTGTTCGTCAAACGAAGAAATGATGAAGACCTTCGGAAGAGAAGGGGAGACAAGGAGACAAGGAGAAGGGGTGACCAGAACACGGCGCATTCGTGCCTTGTCTCCTTGT
>CANLGS010000196.1 GCA_947490035.1 Gemmataceae bacterium | reverse complement strand
GCGCGATGACACTCGCCGCGAGCGCGAGGTGGCGTTTGTTACTCTTGCCCTCCTCGGTGCGCGCGAACCACGTCACGCCGACGATGTACACGCCGACGACCGCCGCGAGGTGAACCCGCTTCTCGATCTCCATCGCCGCTTCAGGGATGAGCGACAGCGCGAACAGCACGTTCAGGAAGCGGCACGCGGCCATCGCGACAGGCCCCGCGGGCGTGCGTTTCGCCCCGCCGTCGTAGATGAGTACGCCCGCCGTGATGCCCAATGCGAACACCAGCGGTTCGTGGTTCCATTGCGACCGCGCGACGAGGCCCGCGGCGCCCGCGAGCGCGATCCCGGCGGCGAACAGCAGCGTGCCTAAGACGAGCGCCGTTCCGACGCGCACGCGCCCGGACGGCAGCGGGCGGAACGCGCGCGCCTTCTTGTCTTCCGCGAGGTCGAAGAAGTCGTTCCACACCATGCCGGCGAGGTACAGGCAACCGGACGCGAGCGCAAGCACGAGGTACGCGGCGCAGAACTCAATCGGCGTGGAAGGGAGAATGGCGGCCCCGACGCAAGCGCCGAGCGCGATGTCCGCGAACGCGGTGAACACGTTCGGGATGCGCAACAGTTGGGCGAACGCGAGGAGGCGGTCACGGCTCATGCGAGTGGTATATCGACCGCGAAGGCCGCCGGACCGTTCGCCGCGTTGTTCGCGCCGAGGTTCGCGAGTTCCTCAACGGTGTTCACGTACCGCACGTCGCGAATCGTCTCCGCGAGCAGTCGGCCGTGCGCTTCGAGTTTGTGGTTCTCGTCGAGGCCGATGAGGATCGCGCTGACCGCGAACCCCTGCCGGCGGAGCGTGCCCAGCGCGATTGCCGTTTCCGTGGACACGTGCGGCAGCACGGCGATGACGGTCGCGTCGCGCGGCATTCGTGCCGCCATCTCCAGGGCGAGTTGCGCGAACGTAAAAGCGTCGGTGAATTCGAGCCGCGCGAGCGCTTCGCGAATCTGCTGGAACTGGTCGAACCCGCGGCGCGTGCCGACCACGACCGGGCGCATGCGGTCGCTGTCGTCGTTCAGTCCGAAGCGGTCGCGGGCCTCGTCGCGTGTCGCGTGGCCGGTCGCCTGCTCTTCGGCGGATTCGGCAGCGAGCGACTCTTCGCGGATGCGGTCGGCGGCGTCGCGCCCGTTGCTCGCGAACCCGACCTGCACGTTCAGCACCGAGATCGCGTAGGCGATGCTGGCGGCCGCGGTGACCGCGAGTTCCGACCGGACGGGTTCGCCGCGCTTGTGGTAGCCGTCCTGGTGGAAGTCCACGAGGATCGTCGCGCCCGCGAGCGTCGTCGGCTCGTAGATGCGGCAGTGCAGCACTCCGGTGCGCGCCGTGACCTTCCAGTGGACGCGCTGGAGCGGGTCGCCCATGACGTACTGCCGCACGCCGGCGGTGCGCGTCGGGTCTTCAAAGAGGCGGTTCTGGAGGCGCACTTCGCCGATAGGCCGTTCCGATGCGAAGTTGTACTTCGGCAAGGCAACGACTTTGGGATAGACCATCACGTACACCGGCTTGCCGACGACGCGGTGCCGCCGGTGCAAGCCGAACACGTCGCCGGTTTCGAGCAGCGTCGGCCCGAGCGGGTAGTAGCCCCGCATCAAAAACGTGACCTTGTACTTGATGGCCTTCGTCTGCTTCCCGCGAAGCGTCGCGACGTGAACGCGTTTGCCCTTCACGGTGATCCGCGGCGTGCGCGCCTTCACCGCGAAGTCCGGCAGCAAGTCTTCGACTAGCACCCAGGCAATCGGTAGTGACCCGGTGTTCGTGAGTGTGACCGTGACTTCGGTGGTCTCCCCGACTTCGCGCGGCGCCGAGTCGCACGCGCGCGTGGCGGCGAGGTCGCGAACCCAGCGGCGCGCGAGGAAGCGGGACAGCAGGTACACGCCGAGCAGCACGTACCCAGCGAACGCGACCAGCCCCGCCTGGAGCGCGAGCGCGGCCCCGATGAGTAGGGCAATGGCGACGAACCATTTCATTGCGGAGCCGTTGTTGGCTCAGCGATCGCCGCGAGCAAGTCGTCGAGTTCCTTCTCGGTCAACAGCTCGCGAGCCGTGAGTTGCACACGGAGGTTGACGAGTTCCGTGGGGCGTGCGGAAGTGTTGGGATCACGGTCGCGGAATAAGAATTCCGCACCTGACTCGGGATGGACCCGGAGCAAAACGCCCGGCTTGGCGCTTCGGGACTCGAATCCCAAGCCGTCGAGCAACTGGAGCATTCGGCCAAGTGTCGGCACGTATTGCGATTCCATCGCGTCTCCTTTGTTTCCCCGCGGTCCCATCACGACAGACCCCGACGGACGTTCTCTTTTCGTTCGCGAATCGCTTGAATCGCGTCCACGTTCAACAGCCGAGCGATCGGAATGTGAAGGGTGACCGTTTCCCCGATCTCATCCACGTCGAGGTCGTGTTCGCGTGCGTACTCCTGCACGTCCACCCAGTATGCCCGATCATGCGCCGCATCGTAGAGAACGAGAACCACGGGCATCATTTCAAAGAGCCAGTAGCGCAAGTCCGCCGACGCCACTCGCACCGAAACGGTCTTTTCGTCGGCAGAGGTCTGGATGGAATCCGTGGACTTCACCTGAAACCACACGACCTCGTACTCGATCTGCCCATCGGGGGCATACGTGGTCATGAACGTATCGATGCCGTAATCGTGGGTGATCCGCTGCATCGTGTGACCGGCAAGCAGAATCTGCCGTTCAAGGTAGTTCACACCAAGGTCCGCGATGACGTGCCCGCGGGTGCGTGTTTTTCGGCGGTGTGGTTGCTCGTCGCTCATCTGCGACCCTCGACACGCCGACTGTAACCACTCGCCCGCGCTCACGCAACCCAAGCTCAGTCGTCGAAGTAGTCCTTCTGCGTCGCCTTCATCTTGTCGGTGATCGGCACGCGGGCGTCGTCCACCAAGTCCTTCACCACCGCGGCCGGGGTGCGCTTGCGCAGCCGGCTTTCGGGCTTCAGAATCAAGCGGTGCGCGAGCACCGGTTGGGCCATCCGCTTGATGTCGTCGGGCTGCGCGAAGTCGCGCCCGGTGATGCCCGCGAGCGCCTGCGCGGTGCGGTACAGCGCGATCGACGCGCGCGGGCTGCCGCCCAGCAGCACGTCCTCGTTGTCGCGGCTCGCGTGGACCACTTCGAGGATGTACCGCTTCACCTTGTCGTCCACGTGAATGCCGCGAATCGCCTCCTGGCACGCGATCACGTCGTCGGCGCTCACCACCGGTTTCAGGTCGTCGATCGGGTGTCCCATCTGCAACCGCGACAGCATCCTCCCTTCCTCCTCCATCGTTGGATAACCGAGACTGAGACGAATGAGGAAGCGGTCGAGCTGCGCCTCCGGCAGCGGGAACGTGCCCTCCTGGTCAACCGGGTTCTGTGTCGCGATCACGAGGAAGGGCGGCTTCAGCACGTAGGTCTGGCCGTCCACCGTGACGCGGCGCTCCGCCATCGCTTCGAGGAGCGCCGCCTGCGTCCGCGGGGTGGCGCGGTTGATCTCGTCGGCGAGCAGCGTTTGCGCGAACACCGGGCCGGCGCGGAACTCGAACTCGGCCGTCTTCTGGTTGAAGATGCTCACGCCGGTCACGTCGGTGGGCAGCAAGTCCGGCGTGCATTGCAGCCGCTTGAAGGTACAGCCGACGCTGCGCGCGAGGGCGCGGGCGAGCATCGTCTTCGCCACGCCGGGCACGTCTTCGAGCAGGATGTGCCCTTCCGAGAAGTACGCGGCGACCGCGAGCGTGAGCTGCGCGCGCTTGCCGATGATGACCTTCTCGATGTTGGCGATGATGCGGTTGGCGATACCCGCCACGTCGGTAGACATAAGGCTTTCCGGGGTACACGCGAGAAACCGGGATCGCACAGGGCGGAAGCCCTGTGCATCCTACGGGGTGAAGACGCCGCTCGCGCGGCGCGGTTCCGGTTTCGCCGCCGAGATTCCTTCGGGTAAACTGTCGCGTGCCCTCCCGCCCGGAGTCTCTGCTATGCGCGCGTTGTTGCTGCTGGTCGCCGTGTTCGCGTTGCTCGGTTGCAACCGGTCCCCGACGCCCGCGCCGGGCGGTGCCGCCGCGCCCGCCGGGCCGCCTCTTGTGAAGGTCGCGAAACCGGCGCGGAAGTTGGTGAAGTGGAGCATCGAGCAGCCCGCGAGCGTCATGCCGCTCGAATCGACCCCCGTCGTCGCGAAACTCCCCGGCTACGTGAAGGCCATCGCACCCGACACCGCCGCGATCAAGGCCGACGTGAAGTTGCCCGGCGGGCAGTCGCCGGTCATCGACATCGGGAGCGTGGTCGAGGCCGACCAACTGCTCGCGACCGTCCACATCCCCGAACTCGCGGCCGAGGCGGTCGAGAAGCAAGCGAACATCGCGAAGGCGAAAGCGGAGTTCCGCCAATCGGAGCGCGAGCGCGAGGTCGCCGACGCGCAGACCGTCGCGGCCGCGGAGATGGTCAAGGAGGCGGAAGCCGGCATCGCGCGCACCGACGCCGACATCGCCCGGTGGAAGGCCGAACTCGATCAGGTCAACTCGCAGATCATGGGCGGCGTCGCCGACACGCAGACGCGCACGGTCATCACCAAGAACTACGACTCCGCGAAGGCCGCGAAGACCGAAGCGGTGGCGAAGGTCGCGACCGCCGCGGCCGGCGTGAAGGAGCGCAAGGCCCGCCGCGCGCGGGCGCAGGCCGATGTCGAAGCCGCCGACGCGCGGGTGAAGGTGGCCGAGGCCGAACTGGAGCGCGTCCGCGTCCTCGAAACGTACACGCAAGTGAAGGCGCCCTTCCCCGGTATCGTCACCGCGCGGAACGTCCACCCCGGCCACTTCCTTCAGTCCGCGGCCAACGGTCAGGGCACGGTCCTCTTCCACGTCATGCGCGCCGACATCGTGCGGGTGTTCGCCGACATCCCCGAAACCAACGCCGAGAAGGCCGGCGTCGGCACCGCCGCGAGCGTCCGGGTTCCATCCCTCGGCGGGCGTGAGTACCCGGCGACGGTCACCCGCACGACCGGCGTCGTGGACCCCGGCACGCGCACCATGCGCGTCGAGATCGACATCGAGAATAAAGACCGCGCGCTCAAACCGGGGGTGTACGCGACGGTGCGCATCAACGCCGAGGCCGGCGACGCGACCGTGCTGCCGGCCGGGTGCGTGCTGCCCGCCGACGAGACGCACTACGTCTACCTCGTCGAATCTGGCAAGGCGGTGAAGTATCGCGTGCAACTCGGCCGCACCGAACCCGGTGCCGTGCAGGTGTTCGGCCGCCGCAAGGCGACCGCGACCGCTGGCGCGTGGGAGCCGTTCGCCGGCACCGAACTGGTGGTCGAAGGGAACCTGGGCGGGTTGTCCGACGGGATCGACGTTCGCACGGAGTGAGGCCGTGTCTTCCTTGTGGTGCGTGCGTCCCGCCCGCTGGCTCTTACTTTCTGCATCCCTGGCTTCGTGGCACCGGTCTCCAGACCGGTGAACGGTACACCGGTCTGGAGACCGGTGCCACGAAAGGAAAGGCCAGTGCGCGGGCGTTCCGCATTACGGACCAAGACACGCCCCGGAGTGAAGATGCCGTTACACCTGACGGAAGCGCAGCTCAACGAGCCGGTGACGGCGTACACGCGCGCCGACTTCGCCACGCTGTACCCGGAGTGGACCGCGGGCGAAGCACTCGCGCACATGCGCGAACACCCGCCGCCCGGCCGCATCATCTACTTCTACGCGGTCGATGAGTCGATGCGGCTGGTCGGCGTCGTGCCCACGCGCCGGCTGCTGCTCGCCAAACTCGACGCCCGCGTGAAGGACATCATGATCGCGTCGGTCATCGCCATCCCGACCTCGGCCACGCTGCTCGAAGCGTGCGAGTTCTTCACCATGCACCGGTTGCTCGCGTTCCCGGTCGTGGACGAGGCGCGGCGGCTCGTCGGCGTCATCGACATCGAAGCCTACGCGGAGGAACTGGCCGAAACCGGCGAGTCGGCGAGCGCTAGTTCCCCCGCGCCCGGCCCGCGCGACGACGTGTTCCAACTGATCGGCGTGCGCCTGACGCGGTCGCAACAGGCGCGGCCGCTGGTGGCGTTCCGCGGGCGGTTCCCGTGGCTGCTGTGCAACGTCGCCGGCGGCACGCTCGCGGCCGTGCTCGTCGAGGTCTACCACGTCGAACTGAACTGGCAACTCGCGGTTCTGGCGCTGTTCATCCCGGTGGTGTTGGCGCTCTCGGAGAGCGTCGCGATTCAGTCGGTGACGCTCGCGCTCGAAGCGTTCCGCGAAGCCGGCCCGTCGTGGCGCGAACTGTTCCGCCGGCTGCGCCCCGAAGCGCTGACGGGCCTCTTGCTCGGCCTCACAACGGGTTTGCTCGTCGGCGCGATCGCGGCAATCTGGCAGAACCTCGCGGTGCTGTTCCTGATCGTCGCGGGCGGAATCACGATAGGCGTGACGTGCGCCGCGGTCGCGGGCATGGCGGTGCCGCACGTGCTGCGCTTGCTGAAGCGCGACCCGCAGGTCGCGGCCGGGCCGATCGCACTGACGTGCGCGGACGTGGCCGCGCTCGTCGCGTACTTCAACCTCGCCCGGTTGCTGACGCCGTAGTCTTCTTGTGGCACAGACATTCCTGTCTGTGATGCCTTTGGAAGCACAGACAGGAATGTCTGTGCCACAAGAGAAGTGGTGGGCCTGTGCAGAGCCTTGTCCCACCCTACAAGACCCATTCCCCCGAACTTGAACCAAACTCCGACGATCCGGGCGGTTTGGTTCACGAACGGTTCTGGCCGCGCCGATAACACAATCGATACCGGCGGTTGCCGGAGTCGGGTCGTGCGGGGGAGCGGTCATGGCAGGCATTCGCCGGTGGAAGAAGTTGCTCGTCGTCGCCGGGCTGCTGCTGACGACCGTCGGCTGTATGCACGGGGCGCACGGCGACTACTTCGGCACGCCCCCGGTGCCGCACGGCGCGAACGCGCACATCCAGGTGCCGCCCGAAGGCGCGGTGCCGCGCGAACTGTCGATGATTACCCTCCCGCCCTACGTCATCGCGGCGCCCGACCAACTGCTGATCGAGGTGGTGCAGAAGGCGAAGGTGCCGCAGTTCGACGAGAAGAACGTGGCGCTGACCAACAAGGACGGGACGCCGGTCACGAAGGACGGCGTCATCCCGCTGAGCGTGCAGCCGGTGTCCGGGCCGTTCCACGTGCGCCTCGACGGCACCGTCGGCCTCGGCTTC
>CANLGS010000195.1 GCA_947490035.1 Gemmataceae bacterium | reverse complement strand
GCTGAGTACCCCAAGGGAGAAGGGATTCTGAGATGTGCCCTTGGCCTTCTGAGGGGGCGGTAACACCATGGCTTCCTCTCCATGTTATTCTGAGCCATGATGTTATAGCAAACCTCAAGTCACGCAAATCAGTAGGCTTACGCCCCCCGAGTAAATGACAGCGCAAATGAGTTGGGCTGCACTCGGGGGGCTTACGCCCCCCGCTCGCCAAAGCAAAGAGTCACTTGTTGAACTGGAATTCGCGGCTGTTGATCAGCACCCACAGCAAGTCCTGAAGGCCGTCGCGCACGGTCGGCGCGCTGTTCACCCAACCCTCCGCTTTCTTCCCTTCGTCCGGCGACGGGCGGCGGCCCCACGCCACCAGGTACAGTTCCTCCACCGCCTTCGGCAGCGGCGTCTTGTCGGTCATGAGTTTCTCCACGCGACCGGTCTTGTCCGCGATCTTCTTGTTCAGGAAGTCGCCGTTGAGAAGGTGCAGCGCCTGCGCGATGTTCGGCTTCGTGGTGCGCTCGCACTCGCACAACACCTGACGCGGCGGGCGCCCGAACGTGTCCAGCAAGTACGACTTCACTTCGCTGTCGGGCAGTTGAATCGCGAGCGTGCCGAGCGGCAGCCCGACGTACTTCTCGCGCGTGCCGGTGGCGAAGTCCACGCCGTCCGCGACCTGCTCCGCGGTCAAACGCTTCGCGGTGTAGCGCGTGAAGTGGATGTTCGCGGTGTCCAGCTTGTTGCCCGGCGCGGTCGCGTGCGAAAGCTGGTACGCACGGCTGTTGAAGATCGTCTTCAGCAGGTGCTTCAGGTCGAACTTGCTCTTAACCAACTCGTCCGCGAGCGCGTCGAGCAGTTCGGGGTTGCTCGCGGGGTTGGTGGCGCGCATGTCGTCAAGCGGTTCGACCAGCCCGCGGCCCATCGTGTAACCCCAGAAGCGGTTCGCCATGTTCCGCGCGAACATCTTGTTGGTGGGGGCCGTCAGCCAGTCCGCGAGCCGCTTGCGGCGGTCGAACTCGTCATCCCAAGATACTTTCGTGTCGCCATCGAGCGGCATCGGCTTCACCGTTGTGCGCTTTCGCGGGTGCGTCGCCTCGCCCGCATTGCGAATGAAGATCACCGTTTCGCGCCCGAACAGGCCGAACTCCTGACTGTTCTTCGTGCCGATCCGCGCGAAGAACGCGGCCATGCCGTAGTAGTCGTCTTGGCTCCACTTCTCGAACGGGTGGTGGTGACACTTCGCACAGCCGATGCGCACACCGAGGAACAGTTGCGTCGTCGTTTCCGACCACTCCTCCAGCCCGCGGCCGATCTGGAAGAAGTTCGCGGGGCCGTCGAGGAACGTGCTGCCTTCGGCCGTCACCACGTCGCGCACGAACGCGTCCATCGGCACGTTGTCGCGCACCTGCGCGCGAACCCAGTTGTGGAAACTCCACATGCCCTTCTCTTGCAACGCCGTGCGGTTGATGCGGAGCAGGTCGCCCCACTTCAGCGCCCACCAGTCGATGAACTCGCCGCGTTCCAGAACCTTGTCGATGGCCTTCGCGCGCTTCTTCGGGTCTTTGTCATCGAGGAAGGCGCGCACTTCGGCCGGTGTCGGAAGCGTGCCGATCGCGTCGAGGTAGAGCCGCCGCAGGAACTCGTCGTCGGTAGACAGCGGCGACGGCGTCAGCCCCAACTCCTTCCACTTCGCGATCAGCTTCGTGTCGATGAAGTTGTTGGCCTCTACGTCGGGGAACTTATCGAGCTTCGCGAACGGCAGCGTGACCTGCGCGACTTCGGCACCGCCGCCGTAGCGGATCATGACGTGCGTCTCGCCACTGTCCTTCGCGGTGACGAGGCCCGCCGGCGTGACCGACGCGACCGCGTCGTTGAGCGCGTCGAACTGCGCCGTCGAGGTGACATCTTCGCGCCGCCCGTCGGACCAGACCGCGGTGATCGAGAGCTGTTGCTGCTCGCCCGGCACCATGAGCCGCGCCGCGGGGAACACTTCGAGCTTGGTCACGGTCGCGTCGGTCTTCGCGGTCGGGGCCGGTGCGCCGTCTTCGAGCCACTGGCGGATGGTGACGTAGTCGCGGCCGTTGTGCTTGAGGCGCTCGCCGCCGGCGTGTTCCATAACAACGGCGGGCTTCGCCAGGAAGATGCTCCGTTCAGGGTCGCTGGGCACGATGCGCCGGCCCTCGTTGCTCTGTACGATTTGGAGGTAGTCGAACGCGGGGTCGAAGCCGAACAGCGACAGTTTGAACCCGCCGCGGCCGTGCTGCGCCCCGTGGCAACTGCCCGCGTTGCACCCGGCCTTCGTGAGGATCGGTTGCACCTCGCGCGCGAAGCTCACCGGCACGTCGGCGGTCGCCTTCTCCACGCTCACGGGCACGGTCGTCGTTGTCCCGTTAGCTTCGATGGTGAGTGTGGTGCTGCCGTCCGAGACCGGGCGCACGCTGCCCTTCTCCGCGGTGGCGATCTTCGCGTTCGCGCTGGTCAGTTTGGCGACGCGTGTGAGGTCGAACTTGCGGCCGTCGGCCCACACGCCGAGGACGATCACGCGCTGCTCGTCGCGCGGCCCGCGCAGCTCCACCGCCTTCGGGTGAATGACCAACTCTTTGGGCGCGCCGGCGGGCGGTTCGGCCGCGCGAATTCCCGTCGCGGCAAATACCAGCACGCAGGCGGCGAATAACACGCGAGATAACATGACGAGAACTCTGGGCGGGTGGCGCGGCGACGCAGGTGGGTAACTGAAATCGTCGCGGATTGGTGGAACGGAGTCAAGGACAAGGCGTTATTCTCAACGCGTCGAATTGTTTTGTACCCCGAAGTTCACCCAGGGTGGCGCCCGCGAAGCGCGGGCTGACCCTGGGCTATTGAATGCAACCCCTTCGGGGTAAATACCATCATTCCCTCGGTGTCATGATGAAAGCGTTCGCGTTCCTCCCTCTCGCGCTCCTCGTCGCGGTCGCGACCGCGGACGACAAACCGCCGCCCACGGTGAAGTTGCCGCTCGGCAAGGACACGACCTACGTTACCGGCCCGCTCGACAAGCACGGCTACATCGACTACGAGGCCGCGCTCAACGCCGAACTCAGCAAGGGCATCACGCGAGACAACAACGCCCACGCGCTGCTCGTTCAGGCGTTCGGCCCGGCGCCCGAAGGCAGCGACATGCCGCTCGAATACTTCAAGTGGCTCGATATTCCCGTTCCGCCGCGCGACGGCGATTACCTCGTCGGCGTGGGCACCTACCTCCGCGACACGCTCGGTCTTTCCGGCGAGCGGTTGGAAGCGGTCTTCGAGTTCCTGAGCCGCGCCACGCAGCGCCCGTGGGCGTCGAAGGATTGCCCGCCGCTGGCCGAGTGGCTGAAGGCCAACCAGAAGCCGCTCGCGGTCGCGGCCGAAGCGGTGAAGCGGCCCGAATACTTCAACCCGCTCGTGTCGAAGCGGAAGGAGGGCGAGCCGAGCAATCTCATCGGCTCGCTGCTGCCCACCGTGCAGAAGTGTCGGGAACTCGCGTCGGCGTTCACCGCCCGCGCCATGCTCCGCCTCAAGGACGGCAAACTCGACGACGCCTGGGCCGACCTCATGACGGTCCACCGCCTCGGCCGGCTCGTCACCCGCGGCGGCACGCTGATCGAAGCGCTCGTCGGCATCGCCATCGGCCAGATCGCCAGTAACTCCACGCTCGCCTACCTCGATCACCCCGACCTCACGTCCAAGCGCGCGCTCGCGTGCCTGAAGGAACTGCAAGGGCTGCCGCGAGTGGCGCCGCTGGCCGACAAGATCGGCGTGTGCGAGCGGATGATGGGACTCGACGCTCTCCAGAACATGCGCCGCGGCGTGGGCGGGCTGGCCGCCCTCCTCGGTCCGGGCGAAGTCGTCATCCCCGACGAGAAGAAGGCGTTCGAGATGATGGACTGGACCGCGGTGATGCAGACGATGAACAAGAGTTACGACCGCCTGTCGGCCGCGATGCGACTGAAGGACCGCGCCGCCCGCCTCAAGGAGTTCGACAAGATCGAAGCGGACTTCAAGGCGATCAAGAAGGAGTTCGCGGACCCGGAGAAGATGGCGAAGCTCATGAAGGAGAAGGACGCGGGGAAGCAGATGGGCAAGGCGCTGGGCGACGTGCTGATGAGCCTGCTGTCCCCGGCCGTGCAGAAGGTGCAGCAGGCCCACGACCGCGCCGAACAGGTGTCGGCGAATCTCCAACTCGCGTTCGCGATGGCCGCGTACCACAAGGACAACGCGAGCTACCCCGCGGAATTCGCCGACCTCGCGCCCAAGTACCTCGCGACGATCCCCGATGATCTGTTCGCGGGCAAGCCGCTGATCTACAAGCCGACCGCGAAGGGTTACCAGTTCTACAGCGTCGGCGTGAACGGCAAGGACGACGGCGGCAATACCTACGGCGACGACCCGCCGGGCGACGACCTCGGCGTGAAGATGCCGCTGCCGCCGCTGAAGAAGAAATAGCGCCTGGCCGCTTGCGAAGCCGCGAGCGGCAAGAGACGCGCTACACCCAAGGTTTCCAGCCATGAAGTCGCTCGCAATCCTGTTGCTCCTGCTTCTCGTCGGCATCATCAGCGCCGCCGCCGAGAAGCCCGCGCCGAAGCTCCCGGTCGGGAAGGAGACGACCTACGTCACCGGCCCCATCGACAAGGACGGGTACATCGACTACGAGGCCGCGCTCAACGAGCGGCTCGGTAAGGGCATTACCCCGGAGAAGAACGCGAACGTCCTGCTGTGGAAGGCGTTCGGCCCCACGCCCGGCGGGAACAAGAAGCCGCCGGCGGAATACTTCACGCGCCTCGGCATGAAAGAACCGCCGGAGCGTGGCGACTATTTCATTCGCCTCCAGGTCTACATGAAGGACGTACTCAAGCTCAAGCCGGACGACTTCGAGACCCTCCACGACCAGCAGAGCCGCGCTACCAAGCGCGCGTGGGGCGCGAAGGATTTCCCCGACATCGCCGCGTGGCTGACGGCCAACGAGAAGCCGCTCGCGGTGGTCGTCGAAGCCACGAAGCGCCCCGCGTACTTCAACCCGCTGGTGTCGGATCGCGCGGGCGATAAGCCCGTCTATCTCATCGGCGCGCTGCTGCCGAGCGTGCAGAGCTGTCGCGAAGTCGCGAACGCCCTTACCGCCCGCGCGCTGCTGAAATTGGCCGAAGGGAAAGAGCCGGAGGCGTGGGCCGACCTGCTCGCCGCCCACCGGCTCGCCCGGCACCTGAGCCACTGTGCGACGCTCGTCGAGGCGCTCGTCGGCGTCGCCATCGGGCAGGTCGCGCACAACGCCACGGTCGCGTATCTGGAACGTGCCGATCTTACGTCGAAGCAACTGCTCGACCGGCTGAAGGAACTCCAGGAACTCCCACCGACAGTTCCGATGGCGAACAAGGTCGATCTCGGCGAGCGGTCCTTCCTCCTCGACGCTCTCCAGAACATCCGCCGCGGCGGGTTCGACGGCGACACGAAGCCCACGCCGGAGGAACTGAAGGCGCTCGGCACGATCGACTGGGAGCCGGCGCTGCGCTTCGGGAACAAGACCTACGACCGCCTGGCCGCCGCGATGCGCCTCCCGGACCGTGCCGCCCGCGAGAAGGAGTTCGACGCCATCGACGCTGACTTTCAGGCGATCAAGAAGAAGAACCGCGGCTTCCCGGACCTCCAGAAACTCGTCGCGGACGGCGGGACCGACAAGGAGATCGGCAAGCAACTCGGCAAGGACATCGGCGAGATCCTCGTTGCGCTGCTGATGCCCGGTGTGCGCGGGTGCCAGGCGTCGTTCGATCGGTCGCGGCAGCTCGAGCGGAACCTGCACGTCGCGTTCGCGCTGGCAGCGTACCGCAAGGACACCGGCAAGTACCCGGCGCAACTCGCCGACCTCGCGCCGAAGTATCTCGCGACCGTGCCGGACGACATCTTCACCGGCAAGCCGCTGATCTACAAGCCGACCGAAAAGGGTTACCTGTTCTACAGCGTGGGCGCCAACGGCAAGGACGACGGCGGGCGCTGGCACGACGACTCCCCGCCCGGCGACGACCCCGGCGTGCGGATGCCGCTGCCGCCGCTGAAGAAGTGAGGCGCGTCAACACTCAGTAGCGCAGTTCCAGCCCGACGTTGAACAGGTGCGTGGTGAAGTCGATCGCCTGGGGCCGCAGCACCGGACCGGGTACGAACATCTCTTGCGCGCGGCGCACGTTGTTCCAGTAGAGGAAACTGTACCCGGCCGTGACGCGGACGTGTTCCGCCGCGCGCCAGTTGAGCCGCACGCCGCCCTCGCCCACCACGCCGAGGTACGTCAACCGGTCGTTCACGTTCGCCTGCGTCAGCGGGATTTGGCCCGCCGGTAGTCCGAACGCCGCGAGCAGCGGCGCCGTGCCGGGGGCAAGCCCCACATTACGCAAGCGCGCGAACGCCAGTTCGCTCGCGGTCACGCCCAGCGCGCCGGCCGCGTGCCCTTCGACCCAGAACCGGTCGCCGCCGACCGTGGCGCACAGACCGAGTTGCGGCCCGTAGAAGTTGTTCCGCGTGCGCACGCTGTCGGTGCCGGTGAGTTGCGCCGCGAGCAGCGGGTTCGCGCCGACCGGCACGACGGTGAAGTTTACCCCGAGTTCGTCGTTCAGGTGCAACTGTCGGTAGCCCGCGAGTACGTCCACGCGGAACCGGTCGTTGCGCTCCAGGGCGAACCGCGCGTTCAGGTCGCCGCCCGCGAACGTGGTCTGCGCGGTCGCCTCGACGCGCCCCGTGCTGACGCCGGGAAACCCGACGAACGCCGGCACCTGAACCGTGAGCGCCCCGGCGGGGACGACCTGCGGCACGTTGATGACGTTCGCGCCGTTCGGGACCGCGCGGAACTGTTCGCTGGTGGAGAACAGCGTGTAGAACCGGGCGCCGATCGCGGCGCGATGCTCGTCGTCCAGCCAGACGCCGAGTTCGACGCGCAGCCCGCTGCGCCAGTCGTCGAGGATGCGCCGCCCGCCGAACAGCGGGAGCGTGGACGGCTGACCGGGCGCGCCGGCGAGCGCCCCGGCCGACGGCGGCCCTGTGGTCACGACCGGCACGACGCTCGGCCCGCGGGTGCGCCCGATCAACAGTTCGGCGGTCATCCACGTGGTGAAGCCGGGACCGCACGGACACCCTGGTGGGAGGGCGACCTTACGCGCGTCGTTGGCCGCGACCGTCCCGGCGAGCGTCGGGTCGATCGGCTTGAAGAACGGGTCACTGAAAGGGTCCGCGGGTGCGGGCGGTAGTTCCCGC
>CANLGS010000194.1 GCA_947490035.1 Gemmataceae bacterium | reverse complement strand
GCTCGATGAGGGACGGCATCTTGGTGCCCGGCCCGATCGAGCCGACGACGAACCGCGGCCGGCCCGGAGTGGCGAACTCCGCGGCCACGCCCTTCGCGATGCGGATGTTCAGCCGGTTGATCTCGTCGAGTTTGTCGCCCATCCCGAAGTCGTCGAGGACGATTTGCGAAGCGTTGAACGTGTTCGTCTCGACGGCGTCGCACCCGGCCGCGAGGAACCCGCGGTGGATCTCCGCGATCCACTCCGGGCGCGTGTACACGAGCGCGTCCGACAGGTTCATCAGCGACTTGCCGTTGGGCGCATAACCCCAGTCTTTGTCGGTCGGGTGGTAGCGGTGAAGGCTGGTGCCCATCGCGCCGTCGAGGACGAGGACGCGCTCGCGGGCGGTGTTCAGGAACGGGTGGTCGAAGTGGGTCGGCATGTCGGGTCCGTGGATGCGCGGGAAGCCTTAAGGTGTTGTACCGAATGCGGGGTCGCGTCTAAAGGGCATGTCGCGGCGGAAGTGGTTCGCGGAAATGACGACGGCCGACTCGCACCGTCCTTGGGCGAGTCGGCCGCAGCCTGCCGTGGCGTCCGTGCCACAGGCCGCACAGCCGGGCGTGTTGGTGGTTCGCGGGTGGCGCTTCGTAGCGGGGCGGAGGAAGCGTTTCCGCCCCGGCGTCGTCCTTGACGCCATTCCCGGCGCGTCCGTGCGGCGGGTACGAAGCGAGCCACGAACCGGCCCGGTGCCGTGCATCGTGACGACGCGCCCTCTCGCGGCCCACCCTCGAGTTGGGCCGAATCGCGGCGGGCGCGGCGGTTGTGTTGTTCGCGGATACCGCCGTGCGAGTGGCGGAAGGTTCGATCTTGGAAGGCGGCACGAGATCAGGAGCGTGGATCGCGTGCCGCACCCGCCGTCACCGGACGGATACTCCGGGGTTCGTCGCCCGGCGCGGGAGCTGAGACGGGGAGAGGAGAGTTCGTCGGGTCATCCCGATTCCTCGCGTCGGTTGTTTCACTGTCATGGGGGGAACAATACCCACTGCGCCGGCAGTGTCAACGGGTAAGCCACTGCCAACGCGTTGTCACTGGGGAGTTTCCGGAAACCGCACACAGCAAACCACTTCGGGCGGACTCGTGCGCGTGAGGTGCGCGTGTCAAGAGGCGAATGACGTTGTGCAGCGCAGGGAAAACGCGCCCGTCACGCCGGTCGCAATTCGTTGCAGCGGCGCGAGTTGAGCGGGTAAAGGAGGGGACGTGAAGGGAGTGCGAAGAAAAAATCGGATGCGCGGAAAAAGAAAGTGCCTCCGCCTGTGCCGTGTGCGTCGCCGGTTGGGAACCCGCTAATTGAGAAGGGCGCCTCGCCCCGGCGTTACGGATCCCACTACAGTCCCGACGACGAGCGCCGAGGATGGGCTTGCGTGCGACCGGAGCCTTAAATAAAGGCTCCCAAGCAGGTTAGTGTAGGTTCGCCAATTGAATGCAACGCATCACGAACACCGCAGAGGCAAGCACATATTACCCTCGTCGCGGGCGCGAAGCAAACCGAGTGTCGCGCTTTGCGCGTTTGGTGTTTGGTGTTTGGTGTTTGGTGTTTGGTTTGTACCCCGAAGGGGTTGCATCCAATAGCCCAGGGTCAGCACGGCTTTGCGTGCGCCACCCTGGGGCGAAACCGGCGCTCACGCGCCCGCCTGCGTCACCCAGGGTGCGATCGAAGACTCGCGACCCTGGGCTATTGGATACAACCCCTTCGGGGTACAAACCAAACGCCAAACACTACTGCCGCAAGAAGCGCGCGACGACAACGATCAGCACCGCGCCGATGATGAGGCCCAGGTGCTGCGCGGTCAGCGGATCGACGGCGGGGATGCCGAACAGCGGGCCGCACACCGCGACCGCCGCGCCCGGCACGGTCACCAGCGACGGCCGCCAGCCGAAGTAGAACACGCCGTTGAGCAACACCAGCAGACCGGTGATCGGCAGCGCCAGCGTGTTCAGCGACGGCTTCAATTCGGCCGGCACCGCGACGAAGTCGCCCGGCAGTGCGAGCGGCTTCGTCGCGATCTTGCCCGCGACGGGTTGCGCCGCGTCAACGGTCCCGTCGGTGATTGCGGCGACGGCGCGCGTGGCTTGCAGCAGGTTGTTCTGGCTCATCCACAGCAACCCCGCGGCGAACAGCACGGCGCCGAGAACGAACCGCAGCCGGCGCCCGAGCCAGTCGTTCAGGAAGTACGTGAAGCTCAGGTTGCGCTTCTTCTTGCCGGCGATGGTCATGCCCGCCTTCGGCCGCCGGCGCTCGCGCGCCGACTCGACCATCTCCCGCACGCTGACCTCCTTGCCCTCCTTACGGGCCGCCTTCGCCTCGGCCGCCTGATCGACCATCTGACCGGCCATCTCGTCGGCCCGCTCCTTCGCGTCGGCCTTGCTCGCGCCCTCGGCCACCAGCGCCTTCGCTTCCACCTTCAGAAGGTGCGCACGCTCCTTCGCGACTTTGCGCGCCTCGACGCGGGCGTCGGCCCACTGCACGATCGGTTCGCGCCAGGTGCCGAACTTCTTCCACGTCTCGCCGGTGTCGCCCTTGCGCGCCGCGCGGGCCGCCAGCATCGCCTCGTAACCGAACAGCGCCTCGTACAAGCGCTCCCAGTACGGGCCGCTGAACTTGCACACGAACTGCCGCACCGCGTCCTCTTCCAGCCCTCCCAGGCGCAGCGACTTGAGCAGCCCGCGGGCTTCGTCGAGCGGTGCCTCTTGCGCCTTGGCCGCCGTGCGGTCGGTGAGGAACCACAGCGCGAACGCCAGCCCGACCGCGACCAGCGCGAAGCCGAGCCACGCCCACAACAGGCCGAACAGGAACAGCGTCGTGAGGAAGAGGAGGCTGCCGCCGACCCACATCACCCAGTCGAAGAACCGCATCCCGAACACGGCCGAGCGGAGCCGCTTGAACACCACGCTGCCGGTGAGCGTGCCGTGGACGACGAGGTACGCGACCGGCGTCAGGAGCGCCAGCCCCAGTAGCCCGCCCGCGAGCGCCGCCATGCCCGCGAACGCGCCGCCCACCACGCCCAGCACGCACACCGCGAAGAAGCCCAGCGAGAGTGACCGCTTCAGTCCGCCCTTCGAGCGGTGGTGTAACTGGTGCGCGCACTTCTCCAACTGGTCGGCCTGCTCCTCCTTCGGGTTGAACGGCCCGGCCCAGTCCACGCCCAGGAACCCTTCGAGCGCGGCGATCACCTCGTCCATCGACTGGTAGCGGTCGTCCGGTTTCTTCGCGAGCATCTTCTGTAGGATGCCGGAGAGCGCTTTCGGCACGCGCTTGACGACCACTTCCGGCGGCACGAGCGGTTCCGTCTGGTGCTTGCTGATGATCTCCATCGCGGTCTTGCCGTCGAACGGCGGCTTGCCGGTGATGAGCACGTACAGCGTGCAGCCGAGCGAGTAGATGTCAGCGCGCGCGTCCACGGACGCCGAATCGGTGGACTGTTCCGGCGACATGTACATCGGCGTGCCCATGACGGCGCCGACGCGTGTCAGGGTGCTGTTGCCGGGTTCGTCGTCGTCCCCGCTCGGCAGTGCCCCGGCCTGTTCGGGCAGTTCGCCGCCGGGCAACTTCACCAGCCCCAAGTCCGCGACCTTCACGATGCCCTCGGTGTTGAGCATCAGGTTATCGGGCTTGATGTCGCGGTGAACCATGCCCTGGTTGTGGCCGTAGCGCAGGCCGCGCGCGGCCTGGAGCGTGTAGCCCACGGCCACGTCCGCGGCGAGCTTGCCCTCCTTCTTCACCAACTCCATGAGCGACTGGCCTTGCACGAACTCCATGCTGAAGAAGTGCTGCCCGCGATCTTCGCCGATGTCGTAAATCTGGATGACGTTGTGGTGCGTGAGCTGCGCCGCGGCGTAGGCCTCGCGGGTGAATCGCGCGACGAAGCTGGGGTTGGTGGCGATCTTCGGGTGCATCACCTTGATCGCGACCTTGCGGTCGAGCGAGATTTGGCGGCCAAGCAGCACGGCGCCCATGCCGCCCTTGCCGAGTACCTTCAGCACCTCGTAGCCGCCGAGCCGGGGCGGCACCTCGTCGTCCTCGAAGTCGTCCTCCGCGGCGGCTTCGCCCGCCTTGACCGTGTGGGCCGGCTTGAGCCGACCGGCGGCCTTCTTCGCGGGCTTGGGGTCGTCGTCGTCCGCTTCGCTCTCCGAGTCCGGGTTCGCGCCGACCTTCGTGAACTCGCCGGTGGCTTCGCCGGGCGCTTCGTGTTCCGCGCCTGGGCCGGGCGTGGTGAAGTCGCCGGTCGCGTTCGCGTCCGGGGCGCGCACCTCGGTCCGCGGCGCGGCCTTCTTCGGCTTGGGTGCGGGTTCGTTCGCCTGCGTGAAGTCGCCGGTCGCGTTCGCGTCCGGTTCGCGCACGGCGGCTTTCTGTGGCACGGGCGCGGACTTCTTCGCGGCCGGCTTGGGCGGGGGTGCGTCGTCGGCCTGGGTGAAGTCGCCGGTCGCGTTCGGGTCGCGCGCCGGCCGGGGTGCCGGCTGCGGCGCGGGTTTGGCTTTGGGCGCCGAAGGCTTACTCGCGGCGGGCACGGCCGATTCGCGCGCGACGGTGACGTTCGGGTCGGCTTCGGAGTCCGTCCCCAACTCGCCGTAGTCGCCCGGGTCTTTCCCTTCGAGCAGAAGCGAGGCTTGCTCCTCGACGCTCAGCACGCGCTTCTTCGGAACCGGCTCGGGCGCGGCCTTCGACGCGAGCGGCTGCACCTCGATGACGAGGAGGAACGCTTCGCCGCAGCCCGGGCATTTCGGCTGGAAGCGGCCGGGCTTCAGCGCTTTCGGGTTCAGCACGGCTTTGCAGTACGGACATGCGATGCTCATAGGCGCGACTCGTGGGTGCCGCCGCGCCGGTCCGTAACGCGATGAGCCCTGAAACGACGGGGATGAAATAAGTAACGACGATGAAACGGCGGTGCGGCGGTGCGCGGCCGACTATACCGCCGCCGCGTGTGGTGCGCGAGAAGAATCGAGAGAAGAGTTGCGCAGTCGGCTGAGAGGGCGCGGTCGCGGTTGCCGGGCGAGTCAGGATTTTGGGACGAAGAGACCGGCGTGAGCGGCGGTTGACCTCGTTCTCGGCAACGGGCGATGCTACCCTTTGTGGAAGGAGGTGAAGCATGTCCACGATCACGACGCCCCCGGTTCCGTCGTATCGCTCGCGAAACCCGGTGCCGTACCGCTGGACGATTCGCGAGTACCGCGCGCTGGACCGCACCAACCTGTTCCACGATGTGAAGACGATGCTCATTCACGGGGAACTGTACGTCTTGCCCTTTCCCCGGCCGCCGCACGATGTCGCGATGACCGCGACCGACAATTTTCTGCACGCGGCATGTCCGGCCGACCACTACGTTCGCAATCAGCAAAGCCTTGATATCGGAACCGATAGTGATCCCGGCCCCGATCTTGCTATCGTGCCCGGCAGCGTCGATGATTACTCGGCTGAGAAACCCAGAGTGGCGGCGATTGTGGTCGAAGTGGCCGACGAGTCGCGACTCCTCGACACGACCACGAAGGCCGAGTTGTACGCGACCGCGGGCGTGCCGGAGTACTGGGTGATCGACCTCGAACACCGCCAACTGCTCGTGTTCCGCGACCCGCACCCGCTGCCCGCCGGACTGGGTGCCACCGCGTACAAGATTCACCTCACCCTCAGTCCGACGGAAAGCGTGTCGCCGCGCCTCGCGCCGACCGCGTCGATTCTGGTAAGCGAACTGTTGCCATGAGCGCGTTCGAGCAAGCACTCATCCTGACCGGGCCGACCGCGTGCGGGAAGTCCGCGCTCGCCCTCGACCTCTGCGAGCGCATCGGCGGCGAGGTCGTCGCGCTCGACTCCATGACCGTCTACCGCGGAATGGATATCGGCACCGCAAAGCCGTCGCGCGCCGACCGCAGTCGCGTACCGCATCACCTTCTGGACGTACTCGACCCGTGGGAATCGCTCACGGTCGCGGGGTGGCTCGAACGCGCCGAAGCCGCGTGCGTGGACATTTCCGCGCGCGGCAACCGGCCAATCTTCGTCGGCGGCACGCCGTTCTACCTGAAGGCGCTGTTGCACGGGCTGTTCCCCGGTCCGCCCGCGGACGAGGCGCTGCGCTCCACGCTCGAAGCCGATGCCGCGCGCGACGGCGTTGACGCGCTGCACGCCCGGCTCGCTGCGGTGGACGCGAAGACCGCGGCGCGTCTCCACCCGAACGACGTGCGCCGCGTCGTTCGCGCGCTCGAAATTCACGCGCTCACCGGCAAGCCGATTTCCGCGTTGCAGACGACCTGGGATACCGCGTCGTTCGCGGAGTCGCCCGAAGCGGCGCCACCGCCGGCACGCATCCCGGCTGTGAAACTGGAACTGCCGCGCGAAGTGCTTTACGACCGCATCAACCGGCGTGTTACTTCAATGCTCGAAGCCGGGTTTCTGGACGAAGTGCGGCGGCTGCGCGAACTGGCCCAGCTTTTAAGCCGCGAAGCGAGGCAAGCGCTCGGCTACCGCGAACTGCTCGACTACCTCGACACCGGCGGCGACTGGGACGCGACGGTCACGCTGATCCGCATCCACACGCGCCAGTTCGCGAAGCGGCAGCTCACCTGGTTCCGGCACATGCCCGTGTGCGTGCCGGTAGACGCGCTCGCGCCGGACGCGGCCGACCGCGTGCTGACCGCGTGGGGAGTGTAGTCCGCCGCTCCGCGGCGGTCTTCTCTTAAGTTGAGTGGAAGAGAAGACCGCCGCGGAGCGGCGGACCACACTCAAGACCTGCTATCATGTCTCCATGATTCGCGTCTCCGTCGCCAACCCTTACGAGTACCCGCTTGAGTTTTCACAACTCAAGGACGCCGCGCGCGCCGTACTCGAAGGCGAAGGCGTGAAGGCCAGCAAGGTCACGCTCGCGTTCGTCGATAACGCCCACATTCACCGGCTCAACAACCAGTTTCTCAAGCATGACGAACCGACCGACGTGCTGACCTTCCCGTACACCGAGCCGGGCGCGAAGTCGCTCGAAGGCGAGGTCGTGATCGGCTACGAGGTCGCGAAGGAGTACGCCGCCGACCGCAACCACGACGCGAACCTCGAACTGCTCTTGTACGTCGTCCACGGGTGCCTGCACCTGTGCGGCTACACCGACGTAGACGACGAAAGCGAGCGCGTCATGCGCACAAAAGAGCGCGAGTACCTCACCAAACTCGGCTTACCCGACATCGCGTGAAGCGGGCACGGAGAAGAGCCGCGGATGACGCGGAGGG
>CANLGS010000193.1 GCA_947490035.1 Gemmataceae bacterium | reverse complement strand
TGACGTGGGCGAAGCCGGCGCTGGACGAGGCGCATTCGCTGCGAGCGAACGCCGAAGCGGTGCTGTTCGCGCCCGGCTACGCGCCGCCCGACGAAGCCACGACTCGCCTCCGCGCGGCCGAAGCCCGTGCGCGAAAACTGAAGCTCACCGCCGACCGCCTTCAAGCCGCGACCACCACGCGCGACGAGGCGACGCTGTGGCTGACCGGCGTGACGCCGCTCGTGAACACTGGCGCCGTGAACGCGACCGAAGCCCTCACCGTCGCGGACTCGGTCGGTCGATTGAACGGCGCGCTTCCGGCGATTGGGGCGGGTGCGTTCGAGGACCGCGGGCCGGAGTGGGACCGACTCGCGAATGCGGTGCGCGTCGCGCTCGCCGCCGCGAACCGACCGCTCGCGCCGGACGCGCTCGCCGCGCTTCGCCGGCGGGCAGGTTCGCCTGACGCCGGCGCCGCGGTCCACACCGAACTCGACGCGGTGCTGGCGTCGCCGCTCGTGCCGGTCGCGGATCGCATCCCACTGTGGAACGCACGCTCCGTACTCGCGCGGCGGCTGTGCGAAGACACGCTTCGCAAGGATGCTGCCGACGACGAGGCGCTTCCGAAGGGGCTACCGCGAACGACCCAAGCGGAACTCGCGGGCGATGCGCCTTACGACGCCGAACTCGCGAAGCGCCGGGCGCGCTGGACGGCCGCGCTGCTACGCACCGCGGCACCGATGGAAGACTTCGAGGAGGAACTGCGGCGGCTCGCGCCGGACCGATTCGCGTTCGCGGACCGCCTGCGCCGCGCGTGGACCGATGACGCCCCGGCGCTGCTCGCCGACCGCGCGGCGGCCGGTCCCGTCGCGGCCGTGCTGCCGGTCGCCCTCACGTCCGCGGCGCTCGATCACCCCGTGACGAACCCCGGCGCGGCGCGGCGGCGTGCCGCGCAACGGATGTGGGCGTGGCACGCGGCGCGCTTCGACTACGAGCAGCGCGACCCCGCCGACCCGAGCGCCGCCGTGAACGGCGTGCCGTTCCTGACCGCCGCGGCGCGGAGCTGCGCGACCGCCGCGCAGACGGGCGCGTTCCCATACCTCGAAGTGACTCCCGCCGCGATTCCCAAACTCACCTTCGAGAAGCCCAACGCGGAGTTGAAATTGAACCTCCGCGCGGTCGGCGCGCCGGCGTCCGCGAAGGTGACGGCGCTCACCCCCGCGGGCGAGTGGCTGAAGCCGGTGCCGTCGGAGTCGGCCGCGCTGGAACTGATTCGTGACACCGCGTTGTCACTGCCGCTCGCGGCGGGCGGCAAGCCGACGATGCACCCAACCGCGCTCGGCGTGCTGGTCGAAGCGGAAGCGGACTTCGACGGCACGCGCCGGACGTTCCACCGCCGCGTGCCGGTGTCGCTGCGCACACTCTCGACTCGCGTCGATCTGCTCGTTCGCACCGACCCGAAAGCGCTGCCGCAACTGCTCAGTGAGTTCCGCGCGCGGCCGAACGGCGTCCCGGTCGCGTACCAACTGGTGCTGGTCAACCCGTCGCCCCTCCCTCAGAAGGTAATCGCGAGGCTCGCGGGCCTGAATCGCGAAACAGTTGCGCTCACGCTCGAACCGAACAAGTTGGTGCCGCTGGTGTTCACGTCAACTGCGCTGGCGGTTGCGAAGCCGCAAGCGGCTCAGAAGACCGATGATGGGTTTGCCCCGATCAGT
Organism: Gemmataceae bacterium; assembly: GCA_947490035.1. Classification (GTDB taxonomy): domain Bacteria; phylum Planctomycetota; class Planctomycetia; order Gemmatales; family Gemmataceae; genus Gemmata. The sequence goes on along the minus strand of CANLGS010000193.1, from coordinate 5,568 downwards.
GACAACGCACTGTCACTCGAACTGCTCGACGCGGCCGAGTTGAACAAGCCGGCGCCGGGGAAGATCGCGGGCAAGTTGATCGAGAACCGCATCCCGCAACCGGCCGCCACCGTGTTCCTCTACGACGCGAAGGGCAACGCGCTGGCGAAGGCGACGACGAAGGCCGACGGCACGTTCGAGTTCAAGGAACTGGTGCCGGGCGCGTACTACCTCTTCAGCGAGAAGGTGCCGACCAACCGCGAGGTGAAGACTGCGGTCGAGGTGAAGGCGGGCGCGACGACCGCGAAGGAGTTGGAGTTGGTGTTGAAGTGAAGTAATGTGGTCCGCCGCTCCGCGGCGGTCTTCGCCTGGGTGTTGGAAAGACAGAAGACCGCCGCGGAGCGGCGGACCACATTGAAGAACCCCTCACCTCTCCCTTACAATCACCTCTCCTCATCCCTCCCCGCACGGTCACGCCATGCGCGCCTGGTTCCGCAACGTCTACCTCGCGACGGTCACGCTCGCGGCCGGCATGTACGTCACCCTCTGGTATTTCGTGCAGTCGTTCCGGCGCGGCACGTTCACCGGCCACTTCGCGTACCCGGAACAGCCGATCCCGATCCGCCCGCGGTACCGCGGGTTCCACCGGTTCGATCTCACCACCTGCATCGGGTGCGACAAGTGCGCCCGCGCGTGCCCGGTCGATTGCATCTACATCGACAAGGAGAAGGCCGCGCCGCCCGCGAAGGGGTTCGTGGTGACGGGGTTCAAGATCGACTACACGAAGTGCATGTTCTGCGCGCTGTGCGTCGATCCGTGCCCGGTCGATTGCATCTTCATGGGGTCGAACCACGACATCAGCACCTACACCCGCGACGGGTGCGTGGTCGATTACGCGAAGTTGCCGCTGGAGGTGGCGTGGGGCCAGGCGACACTGAACCCGACCGCCGTGCAGGAGTCGAAGCGCGTCAGCCTGCCTGTTTGGACCAAGACAGCGGAGCCGCCGAAGCCCGCCGCGTGACGGCGAACCCCGGCCGCAAGGCCGGGGGTGTTTGAGGCCGCGACTCGGAACACCCCCGGCCTTGCGGCCGGGGTTCGCCCGGAATCACCCATGACAACCCTCGTCCTCTTCATCCTGATCTTCCTCGCGGCGGGCGGCACGCTGCTCGCGGCGAACCTCGTCCTCGGTCGGCTCGTGCGCCCGGACCGCCCGAGCGCGGGGAAGGCCGAAGTCTACGAGTGCGGCGAACAGCCCATCGGCGACTCGTGGATTCAGTTCGACCTGCGGTTCTACGTCGTCGCGCTCTTGTTCGTCATCTTCGACGTGGAACTCGCGTTCTTCTTCCCGTGGGCGGTGGTGTTCGGAAGTGCCGTGCGGACCGGCGACGAGAACCTACCGGTCGCGCAGCGGGTCGAGGCCGCGGCGAACCTGCAACCGCAGGGCGCGCCAAGCGGTCCTCCGGTCGCTGACGCTCCCGGCTCGCCGCCGGCGCCGGCCGCGGCCAAGTCGCTGGCGTGGCTCGCGTTCGCGGACATCATGGTGTTCTTCGGCGTGCTGCTGGTCGGGTTCGCCTACCTGTGGCGCCGCGGCGACCTGGAATGGGTGCGAAGCGTCGCTGCCCAAGACGTGAGCGCGGGCGCAAAACAATCGGAGCCAAGCCCCGCGACCGCGGTCGCGGGGCCGGAGGTGCGAAGTGGGATTGCTTGAAGGGCGGATGGAAGACGGGTTCATGGTCACGTCGCTGGAGGCGGCGATCAACTGGGCGCGCGAGTCGTCGCTGTGGCCGATGACGTTCGGGCTGGCGTGCTGCGCAATTGAAATGATGGCGACCGGCGCGCCGCGGTTCGACATCGACCGGTTCGGCGCCGGCGCGTTCCGCGCGTCGCCGCGACAGGCCGACCTGATGATCGTCGCCGGCACGGTGAACCTGAAGATGGCGGACCGCGTGCGCCGGCTGTACAACCAAATGCCCGACCCGAAGTTCGTGATCGCGATGGGCGCCTGCACGTGCGGCGGCGGCCCGTACTACAAGTACGGCTACAACGTCGCGAAGGGCGTCGATCTGGTGGTTCCTGTTGACGTGTACGTGCCGGGCTGCCCGCCGCGCCCGGAGGCGCTGCTCGAAGGGCTGATGCGGATTCAGGACAAGATTCACAAGATGCGCGAACTCACGAAGGGCGACCTCGCGGAACTGCCGATCCCGGCGCGCACCGGGCGCGTGCAACTGCCGTCGGAACTGGCCGACCCCGCGAAAGCGGTCGCGTTCCTCGCCGAGACGAAGGAACGCGCCAAGCCCGTGAAAGCGTAACACGAAGGAGGGTATCCAGATGCCGGTCCACGACTGGACTCGCGTGCAATCCGGGCTGTTCCACGAATTCCATCAGAGTTGGAGCGTACGCATCAAGGACGCGCTCAATGGTGGGCTGCTCGCAAAAGGCTACTATGCCTTGGTCGAGCAGAGGGTGGACGGGCCAGAACCAGACGTGATCGCGGTCGAAACGAAGAAACGCGCCAAGACCGGCAGTGGGGCGCCGCTCGCCACCCTCGAACCGCCGAAGACCTTGCTCACCACTCACATCACGTCGGACGCGGTCCGGTACGCCCGGCGTGCGAACCGTATCAGTATCCGGCACCCGCTCGGCGAAGTGGTTGCCGTCATCGAGATCGTGTCGCCCGGAAACAAGGACAGCCGCAACTCGCTCCGGTCGTTCGTCGAGAAGGCGGTCGCGTTCCTGCGCAACGGCGTTCACCTGCTGATCGTCGATCTGTTCCCGCCATCGGTCCGAGACCCGCAAGGCATCCATAAAGCCATCTGGGACGAACTGACCGACGAGCCGTTTGAACTGCCCGCCGGGAAGCGGTTCACGCTCGTCGCGTACCAGACCGGCAACGGCTTCACCGCGTACATCGAGCCGGTGGGCGTCGGCGACGCGATGCCGGACATGCCGCTGTTCTTGGAACCCGGCGCGCACATCCTCGTTCCGCTCGAAGCGACTTACGCGGCGACGTGGGCCGTGTGCCCGGAGCCGATCCGTGAACTGGTCGAAACGCCCGCCGCGGGCGAAGCGTAAAAGGAGACGACGTGGCGTTCACGGACTACAAGTCGGTCGATTCGATCGTGAAGAAGCACTAACTGCGGTTCGCGGCCGGCAACGTGGTGACGCCGGCGCCGGACGCGCCGCCGTTCCCCGATTACTTTCTCACTGAACTCGACCTGAGTCTGAACTACCTCACCCCCGGCCGGTCGTCGGAGATCGGGTGCGGCGAGATTATCCTGTTCCCGATCCTCCGCGAGGTGTGGAAGCCATACCGCGAGTTGCTGAGCCTGTTCACCCACGAGGGCTTGGAGTTCGACGACGACCTGACCGGCACCCCGGACTACTTCGTGTGCAAGGTGACCGAGTACGGCCGCATCCCGGACGTGCCGTACCTGCTGGTGGTGGAGGCGGAGCTGGACGACTTCGATAAGGCGTGGGGGCAGTGTGTCGCGGCGATGCGTGCCGCCCAGAAGCTGAACGGCGCGCCGGAGTTGCCGGTGTACGGGATCGCGACCAGCGGGCGGACGTGGGAGTTCGGGGTGCTGAAACACAACGAGTTCACCCAGCAGCAGGAGCCGTTCGGCTTGGCCGACCTCGCCGACCTCGGTCGCGCCTTGCACGCGGTCTTCCGCGCGTGCCGCGACATGGCGCTCGCGTACCACGCACCCGCGCCGGCCAACCCGTGACGCCGGTTATGCGATGGACAGCACGCGGCAGGCGTCCTCGTAAGTGGGTTCGAGGTCGAGTCGCACGGCGAGGTCATCGGCCAGCCACAGCGGAACGACCGGCAGCGGCTGGCCGATGACGAGCGGGGTGAACCACGTGTCGAGTTTCGGCCGACCGCGAAGCGGGGTGCGGATGCGCATCGTCGCCGCGTACAGGTGCGTGGACTCGGCTTCCAGCGCCGGGTCGGTGTGGCCTTGCAGGTCCAGTACGTCCGCGTACAGGTTGAACTGCCGGACAGTGACCACGTCCACAATCGTCACCGCCACGCCCTGCTGAACCAGCGCCGCGGCCTTCACCGCGAACGCCTGCCGGTGTTCCGGGCGGTCCTTGTTCACCGGGCTGACGATCTCGATTGCCGCGACCAACCGCCGGCCGTACCGCTCGTCGTAAATCCGCACCTCGTATTCGTCCTGTTCGGCGACCTCGGTTTCGAGCGTCAGCGTCGGGGCGGGCGCGGCCCACACCGCCGTTCCGCCGCCACCCGGTCCGCCGCTCGGTGCGTCGTCCTGTTCGTAAGCCGAGATGTCGGTCTCGAACGCCTTCCCGAGGTGAACCTTCGGGGCCGCCGTGTATCCGGGCGGCAGCGGGTACAGGCGCTGGACGATCGTCGCCGGCCACATGCCGTGGAGTTCGTCCCACGAATGGCGGGAACTGACCGGCGGGCGGAAGTGGTCGCGCAGGGGCATACGGGTTCTCCTTTGCCGGCTATTCTACCCAGCCGCGCGACCCGGTACGATAGCGGTAACGCCACGGAGTGACAGATGACCGCCGCTGAAATCGCCGCGCTGCTGCAATCGCAATTCGGGTCCGCGATCACGGGCGCGAAGCTCGATGCGCTCGACCCGTTCGCCACCGTCGAGCCGGCGAAGTTGGTCGAAGTGTGTACCTTCCTGCGCGACGACCCACGGTTAAAGTTCGCGCTGCTCAACGACATCACCGGCGTCGATTACCTCGAACCGGATGCGAAGAAGGCGCCCAAGGCCGGCTTCGAGCCTCACCTCGAAGTGCTGTACCACCTGTCGAGCTTCGCGTTCCCCGGTCGGCGATTCACACTGAAACTGACGCTGCCGCGGTGGAAGGACAACGCCGCGGGGGCGCTGCCGGAAGTGCCGAGCGTGGCGGGCGTGTGGCGCACCGCCGACTGGCACGAGCGCGAAGTCTACGACCTCGTCGGGGTGTTCTTCACCGGGCACCCGAACCTCGTCCGCATCTTGCTCAACGACGACTGGGTCGGCCACCCGCTGCGCAAGGACTACGAGTTCCCGCTCGAATACCACGGCATCCGCTGTCGCTGATTCGCGCCAATTTCCGACGCCCGGCAGCGAAGACACTGGCACCCAGTCACGAGCGAAGGTGAGCCGATGTCCGACGCGCCGATTCAGACCGTTCGCGTTTCGATCAGACGAAGCGACCTCTCCCCGAGTTTCGTGGAGGAAGAGCGCGACGTTGCCGTTTCTCCGGACGCGACGCTCCGCGATCTGTTCCAACTCCTGGCCCTTCACGGCCGCGACCCGCACGCGCGCGACTGGACGTTCGCCGCCGACGGTCAACCGCTCGACTGGTCCGCGCGCATCGGCGACTTGTGCGATTCGCTACGCACAACGAACTTTCGCGACGGCGTGCTGTGGCTCGACCTCCTTTACACCGTGACTCCTCCGCCCGCGGCCGGGCGGGCGGAGCTACTGATTTGCGTGACTTGAGGTTTGCTATAACATCATGGCTCAGAATAACATGGAGAGGAAGCCATGGTGTTACCGCCCCCTCAGAAGGCCAAGGGCACATCTCAGAATCCCTTCTCCCTTGGGGTACTCAGCCGTCTTCCGT
>CANLGS010000192.1 GCA_947490035.1 Gemmataceae bacterium | reverse complement strand
CTTCGCGGCCATGCGGACTTCCTGCGTGAACGCCGACAGGATGGTCGGGTCGGCGGCGCGGTCGCCCGGCAGCACCTTGAGCGAAACGACTCGCCCGGAGTCGGTGACTTCGGCCTTGAACACCATCCCGACGCGGTCCTGTCGGATGCCTTCGAGAATCTTGTACCGGTCGAGGACGAAGCCGCGCGTGCGGCCGCTGAGGAGCTGCATCGCCTGGAACCGGGTCAGCAGTTTCTTGCGAACGAGCAGCGACGCGACCTGGAGCGGTTCGGCGGTGGCGGGGTCGACGGCCGCGCCGACGAACACCGCGATGAGGTCGTCCGGGGTGAGCAGCCCGCTTTTTCGCACCGCGTTCAGGAACGGGGAGTGGAGTCGCGGGAGTTGCGTGTGGGTTGCCACGGGGAGAAGCTCCGCTCCGACCGGGCGACGGTCGTGCGGAAGTGCAGAACGCGATTCGCTCGGCGCGGGAATTCCGCCGACGTAAGCAGAAGTGAAGAGCCGCAGATGACGCAGACGCACGCAGATAAGACAGAAAAGAGTGTTTTGAAGAACGCTTCTGCTTGGCTTTAATCTGCGTCCGTCTGTGTCATCTGCCGCTCTTCTCTTCATTGCTGCCTTTCGCTCATGGAATCCAGTTCGTGTCCGGGCCGACCGCGGCGCAGAACTCCGCGAGCAGCTTCGCCGCGTTCGTCAGGTCGTCGAGGTGAACCACTTCGACCGGGCTGTGCATGTACCGGTTGGGGATGCCGATCAAGCCCGTGGCGACGCCTTCGCGCGCGATCTGAATCGCGTTCGCGTCGGTGCCGGTGGCCCGCGGCATGCCGCGCACTTGCACCGGAATCTCGTGGGCCTTCGCAGTCTCTTCGAGCAGGTCGAAGACGCGCGGGCTGATGTTCGGGCCGCGATACAGCACCGGGCCGCCGCCGCACTTGATGTCGCCTTGCGCCTTCTTGTCGTTGCCCGGCGTGTCGGTCGCGTGGCACACGTCCACCGCGACGCCCACCGTGGGGTTGATCGCGTACGCGGCGGTCGTCGCACCGCGCAACCCGATCTCTTCGGACACCGTGGAGACGCCGTACACCGCGGCCTTCAGCGGGCGCCCCTGGAGCAGCCGCACGGCTTCCATGCACACCCACAGCCCGACCTTGTCGTCCATCGCGGGGCTGGCCGCGAGGCTGTTGCGCAGCGGCCGGTAGCCGAGTTCAAACGTGAGCGGGTCGCCGCACCGCACTAACCCTTCCGCCTCCTCCTTGTTCTTCGCGCCGATGTCCACCCACACGTCGGTGAAGTCCGGCACCTTGCCGCGCTCGTCCGGTTTCAGCAGGTGAATCGCCTTCCGCGCGACGACGCCGGGGATGCCGCCGCTCCTGGTCCAGACGGTGAGGTGTTGGCCGAGCAGAATCTGCATGTCCCAGCCGCCGATGGGCTGGATGTAGAGGAACCCGTCGGCGTCGATGTACTGCACCATGAGGCCGATCTGGTCGCAGTGCCCGGCGAGCATGACGCGCGGCGCGTCGGCCGGCTTGCCTTCGGGGAAGCGCGCGGCGAACACGTTCCCGTGCGAATCGGTGCGGATGTCGTCGGCGAACGCCTTCGCGTAGGTGCGGACCACCTGTTGTATCTGCTGCTCGAACCCGGACGGGCTGGGTGTTTCGAGCAGCGCCTTCAGGAACTCGTGCGACGTATGCTCCATCTCGTCTCCCTGAAAAAGAATGGCCCGCTGATGACGCAGATTTCAGCGCAGATGAAATCCGATAAAGCCACATCTGCTCCGATCGGATTTCATCTGCGCTGAAATCTGCGTCATCAGCGGGCCATTCTTATTAGTGCCGGAAGTGCCGGACGCCGGTGAACAGCATCGCGATGCCGTGTTCGTCGCACGCGGCGACGCTGTCGGGGTCTTTCACCGAGCCGCCGGGCTGGATGATCGCGGTGACGCCGGCCGCGGCCGCCGCGTGGACGTTGTCCGGGAACGGGAAGAACGCGTCCGACGCCAGCACGCTGCCGCGAGACTTGTCACCGGCCTTCTTCACCGCGATCTCTACCGACACGACGCGCGACATCTGCCCCGCGCCGACGCCCACAACGTGCGTGCCCTTCGCGAGAACGATCGCGTTCGACTTGACGTGCTTGCACACGAACCACGCGAAATGCAGCGCCGCGAACTCCGCTTCGGTCGGCTTCCGCTTCGTGACGGTCTTCCACTGATCGGGTTTGTCGGCGTCCACGTCGCGCGTCTGCACGAGCAACCCGCCATCGACGCGGCGGTAGTCCAAGCCCTGGGCGAAGCCGGTCAGCTCGCCGGTCTTGAGGAGGCGCACGTTCTCTTTCCACTTCTTGAGCGCGTCGAGCGCGTGCGGCGCGTAGTCGGGCGCGATGACGCACTCGACGAACCGCTTGGCCTTCGGGTCCATGATCGCGCTGGCGGTATCGGCATCGACCACTTTGTTGAACGCGATGATGCCGCCGAACGCGGACTGCGGGTCGCCGTCCCACGCCGCGTTGAAGGCGTCCGCGAGCTTCGCCGACACCGCCGCGCCGCACGGGTTGTTGTGCTTGACGACCACGCACGCCGGCCCCGCGAACTCCCGCACGCAGTTCAGCGCGCCGTCGAGGTCGAGGATGTTGTTGTAACTGAGTTCTTTGCCGTGCAGTTGCTTTGCAGTCGCGACACACGGGCGCGTGATGCCGGGTTCGGTGTAGAAGGCTGCGTGTTGGTGGGGGTTTTCGCCGTATCGAAGTCCCTGCTTTAATTCCACCGTCACCCTCATTGGACTTGGAAGGCCGTGGTTCGTTTCGCGGCCACTCAACGCGCTGAAGTAGTTGCTGATCGCGCCGTCGTAGCCAGCGATCAACTCGAACGCCCTCGCTGCCAGCGCCTGCCGTTCGACGAGATGCATGCTGCCCTGATGCGCATGCACGCTATCGAGGATGTAGCCATAATCGAAACGACTCGTCGCTACCGCGACACTCTCGAAGTTTTTCGCGGCGGCGCGGACCATGCACGGGCCACCGATGTCGATGTTCTCGATGGCCTCGGCTTCGGTCACACCGGGTTTCGCCACCGTCTGCTCGAACGGGTACAGGTTGCACACCACCAGGTCGATTTCCGGCAGCGCGTGGTCCGCGAGCGTCTGCATGTGTTCCGGCTTGTCGCGCTTGGCCAGCAAGCCGGCGAAGATCGCGGGGTGAAGTGACTTCACGCGGCCGTCGAGCATTTCGGGGAACTTGGTGATCTCCGCAATGTCCTTCACCGGTAGGCCCGCGTCCGCCAGTGCCTTGCGCGTGCCGCCGGTGGCGATCAGTTCGACACCGTATTTGGTGACCAGTTCGCGCGCGAAGTCTACCAAGCCTGTCTTGTCTGAAACACTTAGCAGCGCGCGACGAATGGGACGCAGCATGACGACCTCCGATGTCGGGAGACCCACCGACCGCAGTCGGTGGGCTTGTGAGTCAATTGGTAGTCGTTTTAGGTTCTCTGGCTCAACTGAACCACCCTCCCTGAGTGCCGCATCGTCACCCCGCCAGGGAAGTCGCACGCGCCAGCGTTACGACACGCAACTTCGACCGCGCGTTCCCAGGCGTCGAACGTCATGCCGCTCATGGGCCAGCCTTCCCGCTCCCAGAGAAGGCGCAGCGCGGCGCGGATGAGGCAGCGCGAAGTGCCAAGCGCGAGCGCGTCCAGAACGATGACGTGGGCGGCTCGCGGGCGCTCGGCATTCGCGAGCAGTTCGCCCGCCGCTGTGACGATGACCTGGTGCGCTTCGTTCGCGTGGTCCGCAAGGTGCGTAAGTGCGCTGACCACATCTGGATTGAACGTCTTCAACAGCGGCAGCAGTTCGTGGCGGATGCGGTTGCGCGTGAACCGCGTGTCCGCGTTCGTGCGGTCGGTGCGGTAGGGTTGATTGAGTGCCGCGAGGCATTCGATCACGTCGGCGCGAGTGACCGCGAGGAGCGGGCGAAAGAGTGAAGAACCTCTCCCCCCAACCCCCTCCCCTAAGAAGGGAGGGGGGGCAAGAGAAGAAGCAATAGCTTCTTCTTCTGTTCTGGCTCCCCCTCCCTTCTTAGGGGAGGGGGTTGGGGGGAGAGGTTGCCTTTCCGCCGCAATCCCCCGCAACCCCTGCAACCCGGTGCCGCGAATCAGCCGGTGCAGCACCGTTTCCGCCTGGTCGTCGGCCGTGTGCGCGGTCGCCACCCACGCCGCGCCGACCTCGTTAGCGACCTCGGTGAAGAACTCGTACCGCACGCGGCGCGCGGTCGATTCCAGGTTGTCGCCGGCCGCGAGCGCGGTCACGTCCACCGACCGCACGCGGCATTCCACGCCAAGCGCCGCGCACAGGTCGCGCACGAACGCTTCGTCGGCGTCGGATTCTTCGCCGCGAAGTTGGTGGTTCACGTGCGCGACCGTGAGCGCGGCGTGGCAGGTGTGGAGCGCGCGCAGGAGGGCGACGCTGTCCGCGCCGCCGGACACCGCCACGACGCCCGGTTCCGACCGCGTCGCCGCGAACCGCCGCACTTCCCGCAACACCCGCGTCACGCCACTTCTCCCTTTTGGTAGAATGCCTGCACCATCCTGACGCGCGGGCGGAACGGGCGAAAGTCCGCTTGCGTCGCGATCCGGCGGAGGCTATGCGTGCAACCCGAACAACCAGATACGAACGGCAACGACAACGACGACGAGCGGACGCCGCCGCGGGGGAAGGTGATCCGGCCCGCGAACGAGACCGCCCGGCTGAAGCGGGTCGTGCGGGCGACGCTGCTCGGGGTCGGGGTGGCGCTCGCGGGGATCTTCGCCGCGGCCGCCTACATCAACCCCTACAACGCCGAGGGCGTGCCGCGGACGTCGTCCACGCACACGCAACTCGGCCTGCCGCCGTGCAACTTCAAGATGATAACGGACACGGGGTGTCCGTCGTGCGGAATGACGACGAGCTTCGCCCTGCTGGTTCGCGGCGACGTGTCCGCGTCGCTGCGGGCGAACTGGGTGGGCACCGCGATCTGCGTCCTGTGGGCGCTGACGCTGGTGTGGTCGGTGGGCAGCGCGCTGTGGGGGCGGATGCTGCTCGTGCCGCGGCGCCGCGGCGCCGCCGAGGTGATCTTCACCACGATCACCGGCCTCGTCGTCGTGCTGATGCTCGCCCGCTGGGGCACGCTCTTATTACAAGGATGACGGGTGAGGGATGAAGGATGAAGAAGGGCGGTTCGGACACCGAAGTCGGTGTTCCGACTCACCCTTCATCCCTCACCCTTCACCCTTCCTAAAAAGGGGTTCACGGATGAACCAGAGTAAAGCTTGGAAGTGGGCGCGCCGGGCGGTGTGGGCAACATTCCTCGCGGTCGCGGCGATCGGGTGCAACCCGCTCAACCTCGCCGGGTTCATCTTCGCCCGCCCGGACAAGGTGCCGGCCCCGCACCCGCTCGCGTTCGCGAAAGACGGGCCGAAGAAGGACAAGGAAGAGATCGTCGTCGCGCTGCTGCCGCAGGTCGCGCCCGGCAGCAACTCGCAGTTCGCCACCGTCCCGAACGAACTGGCCGACAAGCTGGCGAAGCAACTGCCCGAACTGGCGAAGGAGAACAAGGACAAGAAGAAGGTCAAGGTGTTGAGCCAGGCGCAGGTGGACAAGTTCAAGATGGCGAACCCGACGTGGAAGCGGATGAGTCCGGGCGAGATCGGGCAGAAGCTCGGGGCCGACTTCGTCCTCGAAATCTGGCTGGACAAGATGCGCCTGTACCAACCGGGCAGCCTGAACGCGGTCTACGAGGGCCGCGCCGAAGTGCAGGTCAGCGTCTACGAGATCGGGACCGACGGCGGCGAGCAGAAGGACAAGTACACGCTCCCGTTCTCGTTCCCGCGGACCAGCGTGCGGTCCGCAGAGGCGCTGCCAGAGAGCACGTTCAAGAGCCAGTTCATCGAAAGCCTGGCGACGGAAATCGCCCACATGCACGTCGATCACCAGCCGAGTGCCAACATCGCCGACGGCCGCTGACCGCTCGGTCAGAAGACAGACGGTAGTTCCCAAGATTAGCGCTCTCCCGGTCAGGCTCCAAGTCTGTCCGGGATTGGTCTTTGCGCGGTGGTCTCGTCGGCGAACCGATAGCCAGTCGGAACCACCCCTTCAGTGCCGGAAGGCGCGGCGGCTCGCAGGGCCGCGTTGATTCACGTCTCAGGAATTGGATGGCGGGGCGTTTGGAGCAGTCCCACGGCTGCTTGCGTTCATCTACCCACCAACTCGCACAACCGACAATTCGAGACCTACTGACAGAGGGCACAGAGACAGACTTCTTGAGACACTCTTTCTCTCTGTCTTCGCTGTCTCTCTTCGCTGCGCGAACTCCGTGGTTAGACCTTTTTTGCTACCGGGCGCGAGCGGCGAGTAGAATGCCCGCATTCATAACCCGCTTCGGAGAACTCCCGATGACTCGCCTCGTTTGCGCGCTGGTGATCGGCCTGCTCGCGCCGGCCGTCGCGCCCGGCGCGGAACTGCCGGTCGCGCCTGCGCCGCACGCACCCGGTCCGACCGCCCCGCTCGCGGTGAAGGCCGAGAAGAACGTCATGTACGACATCATCGAGAAGGAGAAGGTGTATCTCGACATCGCGATGCCGAAGGAGGGCGGGCCGTACCCGTGCGTCGTCCTGTTTCACGGCGGCGCGTGGACCGGCGGCAGCCGCAAAGACCTGTCCGTCGGGGGCAAGGGCGCCGACGGCAAGATCGCTCCGAGTCTCATCGAAGAGGTGGCGGCACGCGGGTACGTGGTCGCGTCGGTCGGCTACCGGCTGGCGCCGAAGCACCAGTTCCCGGCGCAGATTCAGGACGCGCGCTCCGCGGTGCGGTTCCTGCGCGGCCACGCGAAGCAGTACGGCATCGACCGCGACAAGTTCGCCGCCGGCGGGTTCTCGGCCGGCGGGCACCTCGCGCTGTTGCTCGGCCTCGCGGACAAGGTCGAGGGCTGGGACGCGGGCGGGAACACCGAGGAGAGTTCGCGCGTGCAGTGCGTGATCGACTTCTTCGGCCCGACCGACCTGAGCCTGTACAACACCGAGTCGATTCAGGACGGGTACCTCGTGCCGGTGTTCGGCAAGGCCGCGAAGACCGACAAGGAGGTGTTCAAGAAGGCGTCGCCGGTCACCTACGTGTCGAAGGCCGCGCCGCCGGTGCTGATGTTCCACGGCACTTTCGACGTGATCGTGCCGGTCACGCACTCGGAGGCGCTGCACAAGAAGCTGCGCGACGCGGGCGCGACCGCCGAACTGGTCACGCTGTTCGGCGAGGGCCACG
>CANLGS010000191.1 GCA_947490035.1 Gemmataceae bacterium | reverse complement strand
GTGAACAAGAAGCGTCGACCCGTCCAAGCGAAAGCAAAACAGTCCGGGGCACACACCTCAGTTCACAAACTCCTCCAACAAGCCAAGCAACAACACAAAGACCACCCTTCAACCCACCAGAGAAAATGAGTCGTGCAAAGCAGTAGGCACGCTCCCCTACATGGCACCCGAGCGGATCCGCTTCTTCCTCGGTGAGGCCGCCGCTGGTGATCCGGCGCCGACGGACGTGTACTCGCTCGGCGCCGTCCTCTTCGAGGCGCTCACCGGGCGCGTGCCGTTCCCGCCCGCGGAACTCGACGACCCGGTCGCGGGCGCACGCGACCAGTTGCAGCGGCTTGCCGGCGCGGTCCCCGACATCGCCGCGATCAACCCGGAGGTGCCGCGGGCGCTGGCCCGCGTTGTGGTCCAGTGCCTCGCCGCCGACCCCCGGCACCGGCCCTCGGCGGCAGCTCTGGAACGGGCACTCGACCGCTACCTCCAGCGCCGCCAGCGGCGGGTCCGCGCGCTCCTCGCTTGCGCCAGCGTGGTCGCGGCCGTGCTGACGGCCGGGGCGCTGTCGCTCGGGACGCCGGTTCCGGCAACGATGCCGGCTCCTCAACCAGCGGTCACCACCATTCAGCCGTTCGTGCCCACCCCCGACAATCTGTTCCGCCGCGGTGGCGACTACCTCCGGGCGGGCGACGTGGCGAGCGCGACGAAAGACTTCGGCGACGCGCACCGGATTCGTCCCGACGGCCCGAGTACCGCCTTCCTCGCCTACTGCCACAGCCAGGTGAGCAACCACAAGGCGGCGGCGACCCTCTACGGCGAGGCAATCGAGAAACACAACTACCGGCACGCGTGGGTCCACTGCAACCGGGCCTACAGCCTCATCCGGTGCGGCTCGGACCAAGACCTTCGGCTCGCCATCGATGAGGCCGATGCCGCCCTGGCAGTGGAAGCCAAACTTCGCGCGGCGCGCCTGAACCGGGCCTACGCTCGGTTCAACTCCGGCTTCGATGCGAAGACCCGGTTGCACGCGAACCCGGAGGCGTGCATCGCCGACCTCGATGGCGTCATGGCTGAAGGGCCGTACCGCGCGGACCTGTACTACAAGGCCGCGCTCATGCTGACCGCGGGCGCGGCCGGTCGGGAAGACCGCCTCGCCCGCGCTGTCACCTACCTCCGGGAGGCCGTCCGCCTCGGCCGAGATTCCCATTCGCTCGCCATCGACCGGGTGTTCAAAGGTCACTTGGCCAGGCGGAAGGACTTTGAACAGGTGGCCCAACTCCCGCCCGCCGAGCGCCCAGAACAGCTCACCAACTTGCACGTCGTCGATCCGACCGGCCGGTAGTCGATCTTGTGGGAAGGGTCGTCCGCACGCGTCTAACCCGCCACCTTTCCCGAAACTCTTCTTCTGCCTGTCATTTCAAGCCCGTCGGACTTTTTTCTGAATCGCTGACATCTTTTCCCTCTCCACGTCGATTGTTGCCGGGTGCCGGTTCCCGGAGCGCGCGGCTACTCCCGCGGCCGGGCGACGGCCCTCGACGTGAGACGCTCCCATGTTCGGCTTCTTCCGACGTGCCCGCACCCAGAGCGCCGCGCCCCGACGCCGCGTGACTCTCCGCCTCGAAGCGCTGGAGTGGCGATACCAACTTGACGGCACGCCGCTCGGCGACCCGCTGGACCGCGGGGATATCGTCCTCGACGGGGGCACCCGTGTCGCGGCCAACGTCGCCCCGGTGATCGTGGACTTCCAGGCCGAGCAACTCGCCAACGGCCTGTTCCTGCTCACAGGCAGGGTGGTGGACGAGAACCCCGACGGCCTTGTCGTGACGTTCGAGGGGAGTAACTCGGCGAACGGCAAAACCGCCACCGCCGACGGCACCTTCAGCGTGACCGTCCAGCTGCGCACTGACGGAACCGACTCCGGGTTCCTCGGCGCGACGACGGTCGATGCTCAGGGGCTGACATCCGAAGAGGTGCTGGTGTTCCTGGACCCGACGCCCGTTCCGTAGTGAACGCGCCGGCGGCACGGGTGTCCGATTCCGGTTCACTTTTCGAGGCGGGTCAGATGGGCGCGAACGGACCGCCGGTGCCGGGCGAACGGCCGCCCGAAGAGGTGGCGCAACTCCTTCCGGTCATCGCCCGCGTGTTCGACCTCGACCGGGGGCCGCCGGGGTTGGTGCGGTGGGTGCGGCGCCGGCTGTCCGCGATGGGCGCGCCGCCGGAACGCCTGGCCGTAGTCTGCCGGCACTCGCTCCTGCTCCTCCTGGCCCGCGACCTGTCCGGTTTGTTGCGGCCGGACGACCGCAAGGCGACGGTGGCGGTCGCGTGCGCCGAAACCGTCTGGGCTTCCCGGCCAGCCGGCGATTGAGGGGAGCGCGGCCGCGCTCTTCACCGCGATAGGACGCCGACCCGCTTCCCGCCCAGAGGGTCACTGTGTTGGGACGACCGCTTCGCGTGCTCGTCGTCGAGGGTGCGCCCGACGCCGCCGAACGGCTGATCCACGCCCTCCGCGGGGGCGGGATCGACGCCGCGTGGGCGCGCGTCGAGACGGCCGAGGGGCTTTGCGCCGCCCTGTCCGCCGGGCCGTGGGCCGTCGTCCTGGCGAGCGACGACCTGCCCGGCTGCGGCGCGGCGGTCGGCCTCGCGCTCGTGCGCCGGGCGGACCCGGACCTGCCGTTTATCGTCGTGAGGGAGACGGCCGACGTGGACGCGGCCGTCGAGGCGATGCGGGCCGGGGCGAACGACTGCGTCGCTACGGACTCGCTCGCGCGGCTGGTCCCGGCGGTCGAGCGGGAGGTGCGGGAGGCCGCGACCCGGCGCGACCTGGAGGAGCAGTTCCGGCAGGCCCAGAAGATGGAAGTGTTGGGGCAACTCGCCGGCGGCGTGGCCCACGACTTCAACAACCTCCTCACCATCATTAACGGGTGCAGCGACCTGCTCCTCCAGAACCTGCCACCGGACGACCCGTCCCGAAGTTTGGTCGCCCAGATTCACCAGGCGGGCGAGCGGTCGGTCGGGCTGACCAGACAACTCCTCGCGTTCATCCGCCGGCAGGTTCTGGCCCCGCGCGTGTTCAATCTGAACGAGGTGGTGGCCGACGCCGACAACCTGCTCCGCTGTCTGATCGGGGACGGCGTGCGGCTGGTCACCGCCCTCGCCCCCGACCTGTGGGCGGTCCGCGCCGACCCCGGACAGGTCGGGCAGGTGCTGATGAACCTGGCGGTGAACGCCCGCGACGCGATGCCCGGCGGCGGCCGGTTGGCGGTCGAAACCCGGAACGTCGAACTGGACGCGGCGCACGCCCACCCCGGCGGCCGCGCCGGCCCGCACGTCCTTCTGAGCGTAACGGACACCGGGAGCGGGATGCCGCCCGAGGTGCAGGCGCGGGTCTTCGAGCCGTTCTTCACCACCAAGGTCCACGGGACCGGGTTGGGCCTCGCGACCGTGGTCAGGATCGTCGAGCAGAGCGGCGGGCACATCGGCGTGAGGAGCGCGGTCGGGGTCGGGACGACGTTCGCGGTGTACCTGCCGCGCGAGGAGACGCTCGGGGTGAAGTGAGCCGGCCGACCTGCTAAAACAGCGTCATGTCAGATACCGTCTTCCAACAGTGCACCGACCCGGCCTGCGGCGGCACCGCCGACCTCTCCGCCACCGCGTTCCGGTGTCCGCGGTGCGGCGGCCTGCTCGACGTGGCCTACGACTGGAACCGCGTGCCGGTTCCGAAGTCGCTCAAACACTTCGAGGGCAAGTGGGCGAACCGCGCGAACCCGCTGGACTTCTCCGGCGTGTGGCGGTTCCGCGAACTCCTCCCGTTCGCGCCCGACGACGCCATCATCACCATCGGCGAAGGGCAGACGCTCTGCCAGCGCGCGGACGCAGTAGCTTCCTACGCCGGGCTGAACGCGGGGCGGCTGTTCCTTCAGTACGAGGGGATGAACCCGAGCGGCAGTTTCAAGGACAACGGCATGTGCGCGGCCTTCACGCACGCGCGCATGACCGGCGCGGCGCGGGCCGCGTGCGCCAGCACGGGCAACACCAGCGCGAGCCTCGCGGTGTACTGCGCGGCCACGCAACTGATGCGCGGCGTCATCTTCATCGGCAGCGGCAAGATCAGCTACGGGAAGCTGTCGCAGGCGCTCGAACACGGCGCGCTCACGTTGCAAATCCACGGCGACTTCGACGACGCGCTCCGCCGCGTGCAGGAGGTCAGCCGGCAACTCGGCATCTACCTCGTGAACAGCGTGAACCCGTTCCGCCTCGAAGGGCAGAAGACGATCATGTACCGCGTGCTGGAAGCACTGCGGTGGGAGGTGCCGGACTGGGTGGTGGTGCCGGGCGGCAACCTGGGCAACGTGTCGAGCTTCGCGAAGGCGTTTGGCGAACTCGCGGAGTTGGGGCTGATCGCGCGTGTGCCGCGGCTCGCGGTCATCAACGCGGCCGGCGCGGACACGTTCTACCAGCTTTACGAGAAGCACGGTCTCCGCTGGAACGGCGGGCAATTCGACCAATCGAAGATCGACAGTTACTACACCGCACTTGATTCAAACAACCGCCGCGCGGACACGCTCGCGAGCGCGATCGAGATCAACCGGCCGGTGAACCTGCCGAAGGCGCTTCGCGCGCTCGACCGCTGCAACGGCGTGGTGCGGTCCGTTCCCGACGCCGAGATTCTCGACGCGAAAGCGAAGATCGGCGCCGGCGGTCTGGGCTGCGAACCCGCGAGTGCCGCGAGCGTCGCCGGGTTGCGGCAACTCGTGCGCGAAGGCGTGATCGGCAAGGACGAACGCGTGGTGTGTATTCTGACCGGGCACGTCCTGAAAGACTCGGACGAGACCGTCGCGTACCACACGGCGGACCAGGCGACGTTCGACGCGAAGCTCGGCAAGCGCGGCGTGAAGTCGGTCGCGTTCGCGAACCGCGCCGTCCCGGTGCCGAACGACCTCGCCGCGATCGTGAAGGCAATTGAGACGCACGGGTGAGCAAGAATGGCCCGCTGATGACGCTGACTTCGACGCAGATGAAATCAGATCAGACAGGAGCGAGAGGAAAACGATGTACACGCACACCGAGATCACCGAGCGGATCATCGCGGCGTTCTACAACGTCTACAACACACTCGGTTACGGGTTCTTGGAAAAGGTTTATCAGAACGCGATGGAAGTCGAATTGGTGGCGCGGGGGCTGACGATCATTCCACAGGCGCCGCTCAAGGTGTACTATTCGGGTGTCGTGGTGGGCGAGTATTTCGCGGACCTTCTCGTGGAAGGGTGCGTGATCGTCGAACTCAAAGCGGCTGGAGGAATCGTCACTGAACACCACGCGCAGTTGTTGAATTACCTCAAGGCCACCGACATCAACGTCGGTCTGTTGCTCAACTTCGGACCGAAGCCGGAAGTCCGCCGCAAGGTGTACGAAACGGCGCGCCAGCGATCACTCAGCACCAACGCTTCAACCTGATTTCTGCTCGATCTGATTTCATCTGCGTCGAAGTCAGCGTCATCAGCGGGCCATTGCCTTTGGAACCTACCATGAAGATTCACATCGCGATCAACGGGGCGTGCGGGCGGATGGGTCAGCGGCTCGTCGCGCTGGCGAAGGACGACCCGCAGTTGGTGCTCGTCGCGGCCATCGACGCGGCGGGCAACCCGCTCCAGGGGAAGGACGCCGGCGAGGTCGCGGGCATCGGGCACGTCGGCGTGCCGATCCGCTCCGACATCCCGCTCGGGCTGCGCGTCGATACGCTCATCGACTTCTCCGCGCCGCCGGGCACGATGGCCGTTCTCCAGACGTGCGCGGACCGGCAGATTCCGCTCGTCGTCGCCACCACCGGTCACACCGACGCGCAGAAAGCGGACATCGAAGCCGCCGCGCACATGACCGCCGTGCTGTTCGCCCCGAACATGAGCCTCGTCGTGAACCTGCTGTTCAACCTCGTGAAGCTGACCGCGGAGAAGCTGCACGGGAAGGGCTTCGACGCCGAGATCGTGGAGCGCCACCACCGGTTCAAGAAGGACTCGCCCAGCGGCACCGCGATGCGGTTCGCGGAGATCATTCAGGCCGTGCAGGGCGGTGAGTTCGTCCACGGTCGCGAGGGGATCGTGGGCGAGCGCACGGACACCGAGATCGGGGTCCACGCGGTCCGCGGCGGCGACAACGTCGGCGAACACACGATCATCTTCACCACGATCGGCGAGACGCTGGAACTGGTTCACAAGGGCCACAGCCGCGACAGCTACGCGAAGGGCGCGCTGCTGGCCGCGAAATGGATGGCGAACCGCCCCGCCGGGCGCTACACCATGAACGACGTTTTGGGGTTGTGAACACTTCGCGAGCTATAATCACTTCCTTCCCTCTCACCCCGGAGACGCGCCAATGTCACTTCGCGTTCGGTCCGCTGTCGTGGCCGCGCTATTCGCCGCGGTCGTTGTCGCCGTCGCCCTGCCGAGCGCCGCGCGCGCTCAGGACAAAGAGTTGGTGGAGAAGGCGAAGGCGACCGCCGTCGCGAACCTCAAGAAAGCCGGCATCGAGAAGCCGACGGCCGTAGAAACGAACAACTACCTCGTCGTCGGGTCGATGTCCGAAGAGAAGGCGAAGACGCTCGGCGAGGTTCTGGAGAAGACGACGGCACTGGCCCGCAAGACGCTCAAGTACGAAGAGAAGGACACCGCGTGGAAGGGCAAACTGGTCGTGTACTTAATGCCCGAAATCAAGGAATACCAGGCTCTGATGCGGCGGGCGATGCTCGGCGATCCGACCGACAATACTCACGCCGACCTGCGCGCCGATCCGCCGTTCCTCGCCGATTCGGTCAAGGTGGGGGGCAAGCCGACCGACGAAGACCTCTACGCGAACACCGCGGCGCGCGTCGCCGGCGAACTGCTGAAGGCGAAGGGCACCGGCACGCAGAACGTCCCCGAGTGGCTGCGCGACGGGTTCGGCCGCGCCACCGCGATGCGCGCCGAAGGCGCCACGTCGAAGCGGTACACCGCGTACCGTGCCCAAGCGAAGGTGGCGATCTACGGGACGAAGGGCGGGAAGGTGCCGGCGCTGGCCGACGTGTGGGGCGACGCCAAGATCACCGGCGGCGACGTACTCGCGACCAGCTTCGCCGACTACCTCGCCTACGGCCCCGGCGCGGCGAAGTTCCCCATGTTCATCGACGGGCTGAAGCCGAGCGAGGGCAACGCGACGCCGACCGTCCCGCAAGGACTCGAAGCCGCCGGCTGGAAGCCCGCGGACCTGCCCATGCTCGAAGCGGCGTGGCGGAAGTGGGTGTTCGCGGGGAAGTGAGTGCCGGGGAGAGTGGTCCGCGCCGGTTC
>CANLGS010000190.1 GCA_947490035.1 Gemmataceae bacterium | reverse complement strand
CGTGCTCGCGGAACGCGACCGCTTCGCCGAAGGGCGCGCCGACCGCATGAACCGGTGGCGCAGATTCCACAACCCGGAACGACTCCTTCAGTTGGTGTGCGCGTGAACCACGGGCGCGAAATCACGGTCGGCATCACGACCGGCGGTCTGCACGAAACGCACCCGCGCGGTGTGGTACGCGCCGCGCGCGCGGTCGCGGAACGTCTGCTCTCCCGCCCCGGTCTCAGGCTGCTCGCGATCTCCGAACCGGCGTTCGATTCCGGCGAACTCGTGTGCGAATACCGCGAGTTAGGCGCATGGCTGAACGCGAACCCATTGCGCCGCGCCGAACACACCGTCGAAGCGACACCGCTGCGCCGGGCGCTCGGCGTCGGGCGCCGCGTACTGTCCGCCGTGGGGTTGAAGCGGCCGGGCAAACTCGCGTACCGCATCGCGCGCGGCGCGGTCCGACTCGCAAAGCCGGCCCTCCCGCCAGAACCGCCGACACCGCCCGAGTTCGTCTCGCTGCGTGACCTCGACGCGGTGCTGAGTTTCGAGTGCTACGACCCGATCTGGCAGTGGCCGCTCGAAAGCTACGGGTGTCGCGCGGTCGGCGTGTTCCACGACGCGATTCCGCTGCGCGTGAACGAGGGCGTCGAGTGGCGCCCGGAAGAATACCTCCGCGCCGCGGGGCTAATGGCGCTTCGCGCGAGCGTCGTCTGCTGCGACTCACAAAGCACGCGCGACGACCTCGAATCGTTCTTCCCCGTAGCGCGCGGGCGCACGCGCGTCGTCCACTTGGGTCACGACGCGGAGCGTTTCCGCGCCACCGGAGCACGCGCGAAACACGCGGGCAAGCGCATCGCGATGATCGGCGACATCGAGGCGCGCAAGAACCAGGCCGGCGTGCTTCGCGCGTGCCGCCACATTGCAATGACGCACCCCGGCGAACCGGTCACGCTGGTGCTAATCGGGCGGCCTCGAACACCGGACCCGCTCGCGTTCCTGGCGCGTGAAGCGGCCGAATACGTGCGCGTGGAACGCACCGGCTACATCAGCGACGACGAACTGCCGCGACTCCTGCGCGGGTGTGACTGCTTCGTGTATCCGTCGCTGTGGGAAGGGTTCGGCATCCCGGTGCTGGAAGCGATGTCCGCCGGCCTGCCGGTCGTGTGCTCGGACGTGTCGTCGCTGCCCGAAGTCGCCGGACCGCACGCCGCTTACTGCGACCCTTACGACCCAACTTCCATCGCGAGCGCAATCAACCGCGCGCTGGTAATGCCCGACGCGGAGCGCGACGCGCGAACTTCCGCCGCGCAAGAGTGGGCGTCGCGCTTCACCTGGGACGCGACCGCCGACCAGTTCCACCAAGTGCTTTCGGAAGTGACAACAAGCGCGAAGCGCAAAGCCGCCTGAGGAGGACACACGATGCTCACAACACTCGCGAACGCCACGAAACGCGGGCTGCGGAACCTCGCCCGGCTCGCGGGCGATCCGCTCGGCCGCCGGCAGGTGACGCGGCAGGCGCACCTCACGCGCGTCGCCACGCACGACCGCGCCGTGTGGCTCCATCAGGTGCTGACCGAACACGCGGAAGCCACACACAAGCTCGTCGTGGAGCAGGCCGAGCGCACGCGCACGGCGGTCGCCGGGGGCGACGAGTGGAAGGTGCTCGAACTCGAAACACTGCTCCGCTTCCTGCGCAAGAAAGAGTACCTCGCCGCGATCCGCGCCGGCGAACTCGACGTGCCCGACCTGTACACCAAGCACCCGCTCGCGGCCGATTCCGTCGATACGCTCCACCCACGCGGCGCGAAACAAGATAACTCCATCTGTCTGCGTTTCAACCAGCGCCTGTATCAACTCTTCCATAACAAACCGGCGCTGAAGGTGCTCGACCTCGGCTGCGCCGGCGGCGGGTTGGTCCGCACGCTCATCGACGACGGCCACTTCGCCGTCGGCTTGGAAGGCAGCGATTACCCGCGACTGAACCAGTTCGGCGAGTGGGGCACGATCCCGCATCACCTGTTCACGTGCGACATCACGAAGCCGTATACATTGATGAGTCGATTGCCTCAACAACCTATCATGTTTGACGCAATCACCGCGTGGGAAGTGATGGAACACATCCCCGACGACCGCATCGAACCGCTGATGGCGAACATCGACCGCCACCTCGCCCCCGGTGGGTGGGTGCTGTTCTCGATCGCGACGTTCCTCGACTGGAGTCCGGCGACGGGCGTCGCGTGGCACCGCACGGTGCAGCCGCGCGAGTGGTGGGCGGCGAAGTTCGCGGCGCTCGGGTTCGTGCCGTCGAACGACCACCCGTTCGGCCCGAACGACTGGCTCCGCGGGTCCGGCAACGGCCGCTACGACTGGAAGCCCGAGGACGGCATGGGCTTCCACATCGCGCTGCGGCGCGCGAGCGAGGTGCGATCGTGACGGACATCGTTCAATGGTGCCTGAGCCGCGCCGACCTCCGTCTCATGCGGCTCTCCAGTTATCGCAAAGTGATGCGCGAACTACACCGCCCGCGTTTCGCGCCATGCGAACCACTCACCGACACGGATATAGATGATGCGTTCGCGCGCGAGGCGACGCAGTGCGAACCGATCGCGATTCCCCGCGTACCAGGCTCGTTCTTCATCAAGGTGAAGGTCGATTACCCCGGTGTGTTCCGCCCCAACCCCGCGAATTATATCTATCAGCCGGTCGCGGACCTGTTCAACAAACACCGCGGCGCGATTGAGCGCAACGCAAAGTTACTCGCACCGGAGATGTACGGCCCGGCGCTCGACGCGCTGCCGGCGGCGCGCGTCAACGACACCGACCCGTATTGGAACAACGGGTTGTTCGAGCGCGACGACGCGCGCGCCGTGTACGCGATGACGGCGAAACTGCGCCCGCGCCGCGTCCTCGAAGTGGGCAGCGGCAACTCGACCAAGTTCTTCCGCAAGGCGATCACCGACCACCGCATCGACTGCGAGCTGGTGTGCATCGACCCGCAGCCGCGTGCGGGGATTGAGACGGTCGCCGACCGTATCATCTACAAGCACGTCAAGGACGTGGACGTTCGTCAGTTCGCGGCGCTGCGCGACGGCGACATTCTGTTCTGGGACGGGAGCCACATCGCGTTCAACGGCACCGACACGACGCACTTGTATCTATCGCTCCTGCCGCTCATCAAGCGAAACGTGTACGTCCACATACACGACATCCAGTTACCGAACGAGTACGAGGCCGGATATAGCGCGCACTACTACAACGAACAATACCTACTCGCCACGCTGTTGCTGAACTCGGTCGAGTGGTCGCCGGTGTTGCCGGTGTGCTGGCTGCACAAGCGCGGCAAACTCCGAAACGGCGGTGCGTCGTTCTGGATGGCCCGCAAGCACCTGGATTAACCCGGACGCACATCGTGATTTGCCGCATCTGCGACGGAACAGACCTCGAACCGGTACTCGACCTGGGCGAGCAGCCGTGGTGCAACCACTTCCTGAAACCGGAGGAGGCCGGCACGGAACCGCGTTACCCGCTACGGCTCGTATACTGCCACACGTGCGGCACGACGCAACTCGACTACACCGTAAAGAAAGAGGTGATGTTCGCCGATCACACCTATTTATCCGGTGTGACAAAATCGTTGAGCGAACACTTCAGGCGCGTCGCGACCGAAGTCGATGCGCGCACGGGCTCAGGACGCAAGAGCGTGCTGGACATTGGCTCGAACGATGGCACGCAACTCAAGCACTTCCAGGCGCTCGGCTACGACGTGCTGGGCATCGAATCGAGCAAACCAACAGCGGCGCTCGCGAACGAAGCTGGCGTGCCGACCGTACACACGTTCTTCAACGGCGAGACCGCGGCACAACTCGGCCGGCAATTCGATGTCATCAACGCGGCCGGTGTGTTCTTCCACCTGGAGGAACTGCACGACGTGACTGACGCGGTCCGCGCATCCCTCCGTCGGGACGGCACGTTCGTGGTGCAGTTCCTCTACATGAAGAAGATCGTCGAGAATCTAGCGTTCGATCAGATCTATCACGAACACCTTCTTTACTATAACCTCCGCAACCTCGGCACGCTTCTCGCGCGCCACGGATTGGAGATTCACGATTGCTACCTCACACCGGCTCACGGCGGGTCGATGATCGCGTTCGCGTCGCACTGCGGCACGCAAAACCCGTCGGCGCGATTGAACGAATATCTCGCCGCCGAGGACGCGAGCGGGTGTAACGATATCGCGACCTACCACCGGTTCGCGGGGCGAGTGCGCGAAGTGAAGACGCGCGACGTTGCCTTCCTCGATGATGCCGCGCGACGCGGGCAATCCGTCTACGGCATGGGCGCACCGGTGAAGGGCAACACGTTGCTCAATTACTTCGGCGTCGGCCCCGACCGTATATCACGACTCGTCGAAAAGAACCGTCTTCGCAACGGACTACTGTCACCGGGAATGCACATCCCGGTCGTGATGGAGGACGAGCTGGACGCGCCGCCGGATATTTACTACGTGCTCGCGTGGAACTTCAAGAACGAGATTCTCGCGAACAACCAGCACCTCGTTGATAGCGGCGTACAGTTCTACTTCCCGGTGGACGCGTAACGATGAACGTACTCGTCACCGGCGGCACGGGCTTTCTCGGCACCACCCTCACACGGCACCTGCGCTCCGGCGGCCACACCGTTACGGCGCTCGGCTCACGCGACGCGGACCTCACGCGGCCCGAACCGCTCGCCGCCTTCAGCGGCGAGCGGTTCGACGTGATTTACCACCTCGCGGCGTGGACACAGGCCGGCGACTTCTGCTTGACTCATCCGGGCGAACAGTGGATTGCAAACCAGCAGATCAACACGAACGTCCTCGCGTGGTGGCAGCGGCACCAGCCGCACGCGAAGTTGGTCGCGATGGGCACGAGCTGTTCCTACTCGCCCGACTTGCCGCTTGTCGAAAGCGAGTATCTCAACGGTACACCGATTGAGAGTCTCTATACCTACGCGATGACGAAACGGATGCTACTGGTCGGGTTGCGTGCGCTCGCGGTGCAGTTCGGATTGCGATACTTGTATCTCGTACCATCCACGCTATACGGCCCCGGCTACCACACCGACGGCCGGCAGATGCACTTCATCTTCGACCTGATCCGCAAACTGCTGGTCGCAAAGGCTAGCGGGCCGGAAGCAGTGCTATGGGGCGACGGCCACCAGAAGCGCGAACTCATCTACGTGGACGATTTCGTAGACACCGCGGTGCAACTCACATCAAGCGTTGATAACGACCTCGTGAACATCGGTTCCGGTGAGGAGCATACGATTCGTGAGTTCGCACACGCGATCTGCGAACTGATCGACTACGACCCCGCGCGAATCCAATACGACACGTCGAAATACGTCGGGGCGCGGTCGAAGGTGCTGGACGTTTCGCACCTCGCGCGATTGCTCACGCATCGAAAGGTCACGTCACTTCAAGAGGGGTTGCGCATGACAATCGACTGGTTTCGTCGTGTGAAGCCGCAAGTGGCATGACGCTGGGCGCACTCCCGGCTACAATCGTCAGCATCCCCCGACGGAGGGTCCGCATGCCGAAGCCGTTCGCCATCTATCACGAGCACCCCGACTGGTTCCGCCCGCTGTTCGCGGAACTGGAGCGCCGCGACATCCCCTTCGTGCGCCTCGACCCGCGTTCGCACGTCTACGACCCGGCGGAAAAGTCGTCGCCGTATGCGCTCGTGTTCAACCGGATGAGTCCGTCCGCGTACCTGCGCGGCGGCGTGCAGGGCATGTTCTTCACGGTCGCGTTCATGGCCCACCTGGAACGCCTCGGCGTGCCGGTCGTGAACGGACTGGACGGTTTTTCGATTGAGATTTCCAAGGGTCGGCAGCTCACGCTGCTCGAATCGCTCGACCTCGGCTACCCGCGAGCGCGCGTGATTAACCACGCGTCGAAGGCGGTGGAAGCGAGCGAGGGAATGCGGTTCCCCGTCGTGGTGAAGGCGAACATCGGCGGCAGCGGTGCGGGCATCGTGAAGTACACCAAGCGTGAATCGCTCGCGGCTTCCGCGGACGCGAACGAACTCGACTTCGGCGTGGATCACACCGCGCTCGTGCAGGAGTTCGTGCCGGCCCGCGGTGGATATATCACACGCGTCGAAACGCTCGGCGGGAAGTTCCTCTACGCGATCAAGGTCTACACCACGGGCGAATCGTTCAACCTGTGCCCGGCGGACATCTGCCAGCGCGCCGACGGCGTGGAGTTGGTTCGCGGCGCGTGCGCCATCGACGCCCCGAAGACCGGGCTGAGGGTCGAAGGCTACACGCCGCCGGCGGAGGTGATCGCGGCGTGCGAGAAGATCATGCAAATGGCCGGTATCGACGTGGGCGGCATTGAATACATGATTGATGATCGTGACGGCAAGATCGTCTATTACGACATCAACGCGCTTTCCAACTTCGTGGCTGATGCTGTGAATGTGGTGGGATTCGATCCCTTCGTGAGGCTCGTCGATTACCTGGTGAAGCGCGCGGCGTAACACCTTTGCTTTCCAAGCCCACCCATTGCAATGGGTGGGTTGAACGGGGTTTCCATGCGATACGGTTACTGGATGCCAGTCTTTGGAGGCTGGCTGCGCAACGTCGATGACGAGAACATGACTCCCACCTGGGAGTACAACAAGAAACTCGCCATTCGATCCGAGCAGATCGGTTTTGATCTGTCGCTGGTTGCGGAGTTGAACCTCAACGACATCAAGGGCGAAGAAGCACCTTCACTTGATGCGTGGAGTACGGCCGCTGCACTCATGGCTGTCACGTCGAAGCTGGAACTGATGGTCGCGGTGCGGCCCACATTTCACAGCCCGGCGCTGTTCGCGAAGCACGCCGCGAACATCGACCACATCGGCGGCGGCGGGCGGTTGTCGCTCAACGTCGTGTCGAGTTGGTGGAAAGATGAAGCCACCAAGTACGGCGTCCACTTCGAGCAGCACGACGACCGCTACGCGCGCACCGCGGAGTGGTTGAGCGTCGTTGATGGAGTATGGAAGCAAGATCACTTCACGTTCGAGGGGAAATACTACAAAGTGCAGGACAACGTGCTTCAGCCGAAGCCCGCGAGCAAGCCGCGACCGGTGATATACGCGGGCGGCGAATCCGAGACCGCGAAGAATCTTATTGCGAAGACGTGCGACGCCTACGTGATGCACGGCGACCCGCCGGAGCGGATCGCGGAAAAGATCGCGGACATGCGGAAGCGCCGCGAAGGGTTCGGACTGGGGCCGATGATCTACGGTGTCGCGGGTTATAGCATCGTGCGCAACACCGAAGCCGAAGCGAAAGCGGAACTAGCCCGCATTACAGATGT
>CANLGS010000189.1 GCA_947490035.1 Gemmataceae bacterium | reverse complement strand
CCAGAGAAAATGAGTCGTGCAAAGCAGTACGCTCAGGTCGCCAATGCGGGTGAACGTCAAGCCGCCCGTCGCCGCGCCCTCGAACGTGTCGGTGGCCGTCACCGACACTTCGGGCGTCTCGTTGTCGAGGATGTTGGCCGTCGCCGTGCCGAACGCGCCGATGTTGTACAGGCTCGACGCGGTCAGCGACAGCGTGACGGCCTCCGTCGGCTCGGCGTCGGAATCGTCAGTCGCCATGAAGGCGAGCGTTCCGGTGCTGACGCCGTCGGCGAACATGATGGTGCCCGACGTGCCCCGCCCGTGGTCCGAATTGTCGGCCGTGCCGCCGACGGTGTAGTTCACCATCAGCACCCCACTCGTGTCCACCGTGCGCGTGAACACCATCCCGCCGCACCCGCCCTCGGTCACGTCCCCGAGCGAAGTCACGCTGACCATCGGGGTCAGCACCGTCGGCGTCGTGCGATCCTCGCACGCTTTCAGCATCGGCCGGAAGCGGTTGGCGTTGCGCGCGTTCACTGACGCTCTAATGTGTGGGCGAATGACAAGCCCAGAACGTGGCGCAGCGCGGACGTGATCTTCGAGCGAGACATGGGCGTCATCCGAAGAGAGAAGAGAGGCTCAACACCATCCACACATTAATCGCGACTGCGACGATCACAATCGCAAACCGCCGCCGGAATTCAGAACTTACCCGAATCCCACGCGAATTGATAGCTCCACCTCAACTTTTCACACCGGCGCGAAAAGTGGCGGGGGTGGCTCCGTTGGCGGTCTTGGGCGCACTTGTCACCAAACGCTGGTATTTACAGGGGTTGGCCCAAGTCCGCCACGTGGCGGCCTTGGGCGGCCTTGGAAACCAAATCGCTCGCTTTCCGGCGCCTTCGCTCGGCCGCTCCCGCGTGCGCGATTCGACCGCCGACAGCACACCCCGGCGGCGATACATTAACACGCGGATTCCCTCTCCCGTTCGGAGTACGCTCATGGCCGCACCCGCACCGCCGATGGACGACCGCGACGGCGCCATCTGGTACAACGGGCAACTCGTCCCGTGGCGCGAGGCCAAAGTTCACGTCCTCGTTCACAGCCTCCACTACGGCAACTCCGTCTTCGAGGGCGAACGCATCTACAACGGCAAGGTCTTCAAACTCACCGAACACTCGCAGAGGCTCGTCAAGTCGGCGCGGATGCTCAACTACGACCTGCCCTACAGCGTCGAAGAACTCGACGCGGCCACGAAGCTCGTCGTCGCCGAGAACAAGCTCGACGGCGGTTACGTCCGGCCGCTCGCGTGGCGCGGGGCGGAGGTCATCGGCGTGTCGGCGCACGGCACGAAGGTTCACGTGATGATCGCGGCGTTCCCGTGGGGCGCGTACTACGCGCAGAAGGCGATCAAGCTGATTACGAGCCGGTGGAAGCGGCCCAGCCCGGAAAGCTCGCCGGCCGGAAGCAAGGCCGCCGGGCTGTATGTCATCTGCACGCTCGCCAAAGACGAAGCACTCGAAGCCGGCGTGCAAGACGCGCTCATGCACGACTACAAGGGCCGGCTTTCCGAAGCGACCGGCGCGAACCTGTTCCTCCTTATTAATGGGGAACTGCACACGCCCACCACCGAGACCATCCTCAACGGCATCACGCGCCAGACGGTGATGGAGTTGGCACGCAAGCGCGGCATCACGGTGGTCGAACGCGAAATCTGGCCCGCCGAACTCGCGAACGCGACCGAAGTGTTCCTCACCGGCACCGCGGTGGAAGTGCAACCGGTGTCGGCCATCGATAAACAGGAGTTCGAGGTCGGCCCGGTCACGCAGCAGTTGATCGCGGACTACAGCGCGCTGGTGAGGAGCTAACGATGAAGTCCGCCGTGACCATCTCGCTCGTGCCGGAAGCCCGGGGCGGGCCGTTCGTGTACTGGGACGACCTCGCCGAAGGCTGCCGCCTCGCCGCGGCGCGCGGGTTCGCCGCGGTCGAGATATTCCCGCCTAGCGCGGACGCCATCGACGCCGCCGAACTGCGCACCCTGCTCGATGACAACGGGCTGTCACTCGCGGCGGTGGGCACCGGGGCCGGGTGGGTGAAGCACAAGCTCACGCTCACCAGCCCGGACGCAACTGTGCGCGACCGCGCGGTGGCGTTCGTGCGGTCGATCATGAGCCTCGCGGCACAGTTCGACGCGCCCGCGATCATCGGTTCCATGCAGGGGCGATGGGGCGACGGCGTCACCAAGCCGGAAGCGCTCCGCTACCTGGGGAACGCGCTCTTCAAGCTGGACACGCACGCCAGTGATCTGGGCACGACGCTGCTGTACGAACCGCTGAACCGCTACGAGACGAACCTCGTCAACACGCTCGGCGACGCGGTCACGCTGCTGACCGGCATGGGCGTCGAGCGCGTGAAGGTACTCGCCGACCTGTACCACATGAACATCGAGGAAACGAACGTCGCGGACGCGCTGCGCAACGCGGGTGCGCACGTCGGGCACGTCCACTTCGCGGACTCGAACCGCCGCGCCGCGGGTCTGGGGCACACGGACTTCCTGCCGATCATGGCGGCGCTGGTGGAGATCGGCTACGCCGGCTACCTGTCGGCGGAGATCCTGCCGCTGCCGGACTCGGACGCCGCCGCGCGCCAGACGATGGACATGTTCCGCCGCATCGTGGGCTGATGTGGTCCGGTCACTCCGTGACCGGTCTTCTGCCTTTGTCTTGTGGCACAGACATTCCTGTCTGTGTGCTTCGAGGGGCCAGCCGCACAGACAGGAATGTCTGTGCCACAAGACAAAGGGATGTCTGTGCCACAAGACAAAGACAGAAGACCGGTCACGGAGTGACCGGACCACATTCCATCGCCTACCCAGCTTCCCACCTCCCTCCGCATCTCCCAACACCTGCGCAGATTCACACGCGCGGGCGCCCCGAAACTTGAGCCAAAACGCTTGACTCCTCGCGGAAGCCGGGTTATAGCCCGGACGCTTTCTCACACATTCTCTACGCGGGGCAGGACGCCCCAGGAGACGGGAGCCGAGAACCGCTGGGGCGGTTTCTCGGCGCTCGCGCCGGCAGCCGCGCGACGGGTCGTACCGTCGCGCGACGGGGCTATCATGCCGGCCCGCTCGTCATCCAGCGCAGGGGCAAAGGAGGCCATTGGTGTTCCAGGCAAAGAAGTGGAACTGGAAGCGGGTGGCGGCCAACCTGCTGCTGGTGCCGGTGCTGACCGGGGGGACGGTCGCCATCGTCCACGCCCAGTTCGGCCGCGGCACGGCCGTAGGCCCGCTCACGCCGAACGCGACCGCGCCGGCGACGCGGCCGCCGGCTTCGCCCAACGACCCGAAGCAACTGGTGAAAGACGGCCGGCGCGCGCTGGACGAGGGCAAGTTCGCCGACGCCCGCGACCTCGCCGCCGCCGCCGCCGCCAACAACCCCGCCGGCAAGTGGGGGCTGTTCGACGACACCCCCAACGCGCTCCGCAAGGACATCGACTCCGCTCAGACCAAAGCCAACAAGGCGCAGGCCGAGCAGTTGATGAAGCAGGCGAAGGCGACCGCGACGAAGGCCGCCAACAACGACGCCGAGCGCGCCTACAACCTGGACACCGCGCTCCAGATCGCCCGCAAGGCCGACCAACTGCACGGCCCGTACTCGACGTGGGACATGGGCGAACGGCCCGACAAGTTGGTCAAGGACTTGCAGGCCGCCCGCGCCAAGTTCAAGAACATCCCGACCGGCACCGCGCCGGCGAACACGACCGCGACCGCAGTCGTACCGCCCAGGCCGCCCGCCAACACCGGCACCAACACCGTCGCGCGGGCGCCGACGAGCGACGCCAAGAAGCAGGCCGCGGTGAAGCTCGTGGCCGAAGGCAAGGCGTTCGCCGACCAGGGCAACTTCGTCGCGGCGAAGGCCAAGTACACCGAGGCCGACAAGCTCGGCGCGACCTTCGCGCAGGGCGAGTTCAGCCCCGGCTTCGCGCTCACAGAGTTGAACACCCGCGGCACCGCGGCCATCGACAAGCTGATCCGCGACTCGCAGGCGTTCGCCGTCCGGCAGGACTTCGTGCGGGCGAACGCGGCCCTCACCAACGCGACCGGCATCGCCGGCACGCTCGGGCTGTTCCCGAAGCCGATCGTCGAGGCGAAGGCGGCGCTGTTCGTCGTGTCCGGCGGCAAGTTCGGCACCGCGTCGCCCAGCGGCATCGCCGCGCTCCCCGGACCGGAGACGCTCGTCCCGGTCGGCGGCGTCGGCACCACCGCGCCGACCGTCCCGCCCGGCACGCAGACCGTGTACAACGGCGCCAAGCCGACGGGCGCCCCGGCGGGCGGCACCGTGACCGGCCGGCAACTGCTCGACCAGGCCGAGTACGAGTTCAAGCAGGGCCAGTTCGAGACCGCGTCGCGGCTCGCGCTCCAGGCGCACAACCTCGGCGGCGTGCAGGACGAAGCCCGCGCGCTGCTCAACAGCATCGGCTCCGAGAAGTTCGCCCAGAAGCAGCGGGTCGCGGCGACCACCCTGGAGAACGCGAAGGGGTCGTTCAAGAACAAGGACTACCAGCAGACGTTCAACGTGCTGGTGCTCGTCGACGGCAACCTGCTCACGGCCGACCTGAAGGCCGCGCGCGACCAGATGCTGACCGCGTGCAAGGCCGAACTCGACAAGAGCGGCGGCAACACCGGCATCGCCACCGCGGGCGGCATCCAGCCGCCGGACATGGGGCTGCCGCCGGCCGATCCGATGACGGGCACCGGCACCAACCCGCCGGGCGTGGCCCGCGTCGGCCCGGACGGCCCGACCTCGCAGGCGGACGCGCTCAAGAAGGTGCAGTTCCAGAAGCTCCGAAGCGAAGGGCTGAAGGTTCAAGGCGACGCCCAGGCCGCGTTCGGCCGCGGCGAGACCGACCTCGCCATGCAGTTGCTCATCGACTACTCGAACCGCGTCCGCGCGTCGGGCGTGGACGCGCCGGCCATCGCGCTCCTGCTCCGCCCGGTGGACGGCCGGCTCGACACGTTCCGGCTGATGAAGGGGCAGGCCGACGCCTCCGCCCGGCTGAACAAGGAGAAGCGCGACGCGAAGGAGTTAATCACCAACCGCGGGGCCGCCGAGGAGGACCGCAAGAAGGACGTGGCGGTACTCGTCCGCCGGTACAACGAGCTGCTCAAGAAGAACGACTACGCGACGGCCGAGCGGGTCGCGCTCCAGGCCAAGCAGCTCGACCCGGACGACCCCGCCGTCGGCGCGCTGTACGAGGTCGCCAAGCTGCAGCGCCGCGTCAAGGAGGCGGAGCTGGCGAAGTCCGACCGCGAGAAGTTCTTCCTCGGCGGGCTGAACAACGCCGAGCAGCAAGGGCCGCTGGTCACCACCGACGACCCGGTCGCGGTGCAGATCCGGGCCATGCAGCGGGCCAACCTGCGCGGGTCCGCCGACAACGGCTACTCGCCCCGCCGCTCCCAGGCCACCTACGGGATCGAGCTGCAACTCGACAAGCCGATCACCGTCGAGTTCCGTGAGACGCCGCTGAAGGAGGCGATCAAGAACCTCCAGACGCTCACGGACCTGCCGCTGTTCCTCGACGAGGTGTCGCTGCGGGCGGAGCACATCAGCGAAGTGCTGCCGATGAACTTCGAGGTGGGCAAGGCGATTGCCGCGCGGGACGTGCTGGCGATCCTCCTCGAACCGGCGGGCCTCAGCTTCGTGATCGAGAACAACGTGGTGAAGATCACCACCACGAAGAAGGCCAAGGGGCGGCTGTACACGAAGGTGTTCTCGGTCACCGACCTCGTGACCCCGGTGCCGAACTTCGCGCTGCCGGACTACGCGAACTTCGACAAGATGCTGAACAAGAACGCGTTCAACAGCGACAACGTCCGCTTGCCGGGGCTGAACGGGGGCGGCGGCGCCACCCCGGTCAACCCGCGCGGCGGGCTGAGCGGCGGGCAGACCGCCAGCACCCCGCTGCCGGGCGAACTCGCCACCTCGCCCGGCGTCCAGACGCCCGGCGGCGGGTCGCTTCAGGCCACCGGGCCGCTGAACGCGTCGGCCAGCGTGACGAACAACAGCAACTCCCGGCACGAGCAGCTCATCAAGCTCATCACCACGATGGTGCGCCCGCACTCGTGGGACGGGGTGGGCGGCAGCGGCAAGGTCGAGTTCTTCGACATCGGCGGGGCGCTGGTGGTGAACCAGACGGCCGACGTCATCACCGAAGTGCAAGACCTGCTGGAGGCGCTCCGCCGGTTGCAAGACCTCGCGGTCGCCGTCGAGATCCGCATCGTGTCGCTGGCCGAGTCGTTCTTCGAGCGGATGGGCGTGGACTTCTCGGTGAACATCAAGACGAACACGACGAAGTTCGAGCCGGCCCTGACCAGCGGCCAGTTCCGCCCGGCCCCGTTCATCAACGACATCCAGAACAAGGGCGTGACGGTCGGGCTGACGCCGGCCGGGACGTTCACCCCGGACCTGGACGTGCCCATCCGGGCGACCAGCTTCAACCGCGGCATTCCCGGGTTCGGCAACTACCCGAACACGCCGGGCAACAACGGCGGCATCGCGCTGGGGCTGGCGTTCCTGAACGACATCCAGGTGTACACGTTCCTGGAAATGGCCCAGGGCGACCAGCGGTCGAACATCATGCTGGCCCCGAAGCTGACGATGTTCAACGGCCAGACGGCGACCCTGTCGGTGAACGAGCTGCAGTTCTTCGTGACCAGCGTGTCGGTGGTCGCGGTGGGCGGGCAGATCGTGTTCACGCCGACCCAGACGCCGCTGCCCGGCCCCGGCCAGGGCGGTATCAACATCACCGTGCAGCCGGTCGTCTCGGCCGACCGCCGGTTCGTGCGGCTGAACTTGCCGGTCAACCTGTCGGTGCAGTCCGGTGCGACGGTGCCGCTGTTCCCGATCACCACGTTCATCACGCCGGTGTTCGAGGGCGGCAGCCAGGGCCAGCCGATCCCGTTCACGCAGTTCCTGCAACAGCCGTCGTTCACCAGCCTGCAGATCGCGACGACCGTGGTGTGCCCGGACGGCGGCACGGTGCTGCTCGGCGGGTTGAAGCGGCTGAGCGAGAGCCGCAACGAGTTCGGCCCCCCGTTCCTGTCGAAGATCCCGTACCTGAACCGGCTGTTCAAGAACGTGGGCGTCGGCCGCGAGACGGCGCACGTCATGATCATGGTGACGCCGCGTATCATCATCAACTCGGAGGAAGAGATCTTCCAGACCGAGGGCCGCCAGCCGGCCCCGTGACGACCGGCACGACGGTGTGACAACCCCGGCCCGCGAGCGACGCTCGCGGGCCTTTTGCGTTCTTGAGTGTAGTCCTCACGCTCCGCGTGAGGTTGAGATAGCCACCGGCATACTCGTT
>CANLGS010000188.1 GCA_947490035.1 Gemmataceae bacterium | reverse complement strand
GTTGTAGTTGCCGTAGGGTTCGTCGCCGAACACGGTGATGTCGAAGAGGTCGGGGTCGCACGCCAGCACGTCTTCGAGCAGACGCGCACCGGCCATCCCGTTCCCGATCACCACCAACTTCGGCTTCTGCGGGTGCAGCGCGCGAATCATGTGAGAACTCCTGCTTGCGAAACCGCTCGCGAAGCCGCAAGCGGCCGACACCGGTGATTCACCACTTCACCCACGATGAAGATCGCCGGCCCCTTGACGTGCGCTGCGATGCCGCCGATGTCACTCAAATCGCCCACCAGAACTCGCTGCCCCGGCAGCGTGCCGCTCTCGATGACCGCGGCCGGCGTGTCGAGTGACAGCCCGCTGTCACTCAGCTTCGCCGCGATCTTCGCGACGTGGCGCACGGCCATGTAGAACACCAGCCCCGGCATCCGCGCCAGCGCTTCCCAGTCGAGCGTGCAATCGGGCGAATCGGGGTCGTGGTGGCCGGTGACGAGCGCGACCGCTTGACCCGCGTCGCGGTGCGTCAGCGGGATGCCGGCCGCGGCGCACGCGCCCGCCGCGGAGGTCACGCCGGGCACGATCTCGAACGCTACGCCGGCTTCCGCCAGCACTTCGGCTTCTTCGCCGCCGCGCCCGAAGATGCACGGATCGCCGCACTTCAAGCGGCACACCGACTTCCCCTCGCGGGCGAATCGCACCATCGCGTCGTTGATCGTTTCTTGCTTGGTGGAGCCGACGCAGTAGCCGCGCTTCCCGACCGAGACGAGTTCCGCGTCCGGCCGGGCTTCTTCCAACAGTTCGGGTGAAAGGAGTGCGTCGTGGAGAACGACATCGGCGGATTGGAGGATGCGAAGACCGCGCACCGTGATGAGATCGGCCGCGCCGGGGCCGGCTCCCACCAAATACACAACTCCCTCTGATGCGAACCGGCCCACGGCATCCTCCGGGCAAGATGGTCCCCGCGTCGGGCCTGGGAAGAGTCAGGCCCAACGAGAGAAACGTGATCCGAGCTATCAGTTCGAGAGAGTGGCTTGATGATTGCATTTGGTGTGCCAGACCTGTGACTCACCACGCTCGCAAGAGGCCGATACGTGGCAAACCACGTTGCTTTCTCACGAGATTTTCTCGCGAATCACTCGCTCCGCGGGTTCGCACCCTCAACGGCAATACGCTTACGGTTCGCGCACCCGCGCCGCATGAGTGCCCAGCAACGACGCACGACAGCAGGGACCGCGTGATGCGCCGCTTGCTGACCACACGCCCCGCGACGCTCGCCTTCTTGCTCGTCGCAGCCGTGTTCGCGGTGGACTTGTGCCTCCCCCTGGGCGTGGCGAGCGCGGTGCCGTACACGTTCGCGGTGTTGCTCGCGCTCGGCGCGAAACCCGGCTGGATCGGGCCAGGCGTCGCGGCGCTGTGCGGCGTACTGACGTTGGCGAAGATGGAGATCGCCCCGGATCGCGGCACGACCGAGATGTGGAAGGTGATCGCCAACCGCGGTCTCGCGCTGTTCGCCATCGGCATGACGACGCTCCTCGGCCTGCTTCGCCGGCGCGCCGAAGCGAAGAACCGGCAGCACGAAGCGGACCTCGCGCGCATGAGTCGGCTCGCGGTCGCGGGCGAACTCGCGGCGCTGCTCGCGCACGAACTGAACCAGCCGCTCGCGGCGGTGTGCCTTCAAGCGGATATCGCGGCTCATCTGGTAAAGGAGTCCGATTCCGCGGAATTGAAGGAGGCGCTCGGCGAGGTGTCGGAGCAGTCGCGGCGGGCGGCCGAGATCGTGCGCTCGATCCGCCGCACGGTGCGCCGCGCCGACCCCGAACGCGCTCCCGTAGACTTAAATGAGGTCGTTCTCGCAGTCGCTCGCCTCCTCGACTGGAAGGCGCGCCGCGCTGGAGTGAGCGTCGAACTGAACCTCGCGCCCGACCCGCTCGCGCCGACCTACGGCGACCGCGCCCAACTCGAGCAGGTACTCTTCAACCTGTTGCAGAACGCGGTTGAAGCCGTGGACGGCCGCAACACGCGAAGCGTGGTGATCGAAACCCGGCAGGAAAGCGACCTGCTCGCGGTGCGCGTCTCCGACACCGGCGAGGGGTTGGCCGACCTGGAGCGCGCGTTTGAGCGGTTCTACACCACCAAGCCCGACGGCATGGGGTTGGGTCTCGCCATCAGCCGGTCTATCGCGGAGGCGCACGGCGGCACGCTCACGGCCGCGACGCGGCCCATCAGCGGCGCAATCTTCACCTGCGTGTTACCGGTGTACAGAGGGGAATCTGCGTGAGCGCCGAACCGACGATCTTCGTGGTCGATGACGATGAGGCCGTCGGCCGCGCTCTCCAGAGCGCCGGCAAGTTTCTCGGGCATCCGGTTCGCGCGTTCACATCGGCCGCCGCGTTCCTCGCCGCGTTCGACCCCGAACAGCCGGGGTGTCTTGTCCTCGATATCCGGATGCCCGGCATGACCGGGTTGGAACTCCAGCGTGTTCTCTCCGACGCCGGCGCGACGATCCCCGTCGTGATGATTAGCGGGCACGCGGACGTGCGCATCGCGGTGGAGGCGATGACGCTCGGCGCGGTCACGCTTCTTGAGAAACCGTTCCGGTTGGACGAACTGCTCACGCACGTCCGCCGCGCGCTGGAGAAGGACCGCGCCGAGCGCGAATCGCGCCAGCACACCGCGGACGCGGACGCGAGGCTCAGGGCGCTGACCGCGAAGGAGCGCGAGGTGCTGGACATGATCGCGACCGGGAAGACGAACCGCGAGATGGCCGACGCGCTCGGGCTGAGCGTGCGGGCGGTCGAAGACCGCCGCGCCCGGCTCATGAAGAAGGTCAATGCGAAGTCGGTGGCGGAGCTGGTGAAATTGCTGGCACACTGACAGCCGCTTGCGGCTTCGCGAGCGGTCGCGAAGCCGCAAGCGGCTACACTCACCACCGGTAGCTCATCTGCAGGTAGAACAGCCCGGCGTCCTTCGCGTTCGTGCGGCTCGCGGTGTTCTTCAGGAACTCGCCGCCGAACAGGTGCGAGTACCCGGTCAGCACGTCCGCGTGCTTCGACAGGTGGAAGTTCAACACGAGGTCCACCTCCTACGCGCGACCCTGAACGGCCGGTCGCGTCGCGGCGGATCGCGTTGCCGCCCGCGTTGTACAGCGCGTCGCGTCGGTCCGCCAACCAGAAGCTGTGGAACTGCGTCCACATCGTCAGCCACTTCGTCGGGTACAGGTACAGGTGAAAGTTCAGGTCGTGGATGTTCTGCCGACCGACCTGATCGATCCACCCCAGGTAGTAGTGCCCGAACGGGAACAACTGGTTGAAAGTGCCCGCGCCGTTGCGCCCGCCGCTCGCGTAGTTGTAGTACGCCCACGCGGTCGGGTTCCACGCCGCGTCCTTGAAGTTGTACCCGATACCCTGCGTCGTCATCGCGGCGAACACGTCGCGCCCGTTCTGCTCGCCGAACTGGAACGCCGTTTCCGAGTCGAACAGGATGTTGCCCTCGTTCCCCGTGTACCGCCCGCCGACGGTGTGCCGCGTAAAGTTGCCGCGCGGGATGCCCAGTTGCGTGACGCGGTTGGTGTTGTCCAGCAGCAGGTAGTAGGCGTCGATCGCCTGACCCTTTTTGGGCCGGTACGTCAGCCACGAGCCGAAGAAGTTCTGGTTGTTGTCTACCGAGTCGAACTTGTTGCCGTTGATCGCGACCGGTTGCACCCAGAACACGTCAAAGTCCCACTTCTCCGTCTGGCGGAAGCCGCGCACGCCCTGGAAGGTGCGCCGCGTGTTCGCCCAGTCGAGCGGCGAGATGAGGCGCTGCGAGCCGAACAGCAACTCCTGACGGCCGGCGCGGATGTACGCCGGGTCGCCGCCGAGGTCGGCGATCTTCACGTCCACGAACGCGTTCAGCAGGTCGGCCTTGTTCTCGTCGATGGCGAGGCGCGGCAAGTCCTGGAACTGCGACCACGCCCCGATGCCCTCGACGAACACGCGGAAGTCGTCGCGGTACCACAGGTCGCCGTACACGCGTGTGCGTGTCAGTTGGTAGGTGTTGTTCCGCTGACCGAGGCGGTTGTTGTAGGCGTTCTCGTAGCGAGTGCGGACCTCGCCGCCGGTGGTAAACTGCCAGTTGTCGCCGATGCGGATGCGCTTGAGCAGGTCGAAGAAGTCGTGTTCGGTGTTCTTCGGGTCGTCGAGGTACGAGAAGTTGTCCACGTCGAAGTACGACAGCTGGATCAGCCCGAATCGCGGGTACGGGTACTTCGGCGGTCCCTTGAGGCACTCGCCGCGAAGCTGGTCGAGCGCCGAGTAGTACCCCGGCCCGGTCGGCAGGACGGGGAAGTTCCCGATGCGCGGGAACGGGCGCACCCGCGGCACCTTCTTCCAGTCGAACACGCTCGCGCAGGGCGCGCACGCGGTCCCCGCCGGTGCGCCCTGCGCGACTGGGGCGGTGAAACAGGTGCGCCGCCACCGGGTTCGGCCGGCACCAAACGAGGAGGTTCGGCTGGCGCCGGGAGTGCCGGAACCTCCGGCAGCGCAAGCAACGGCTGCGCCGCGGCCGGGGTCGTTATCGAAAGCAGCGCGGCGGGCGCGCCGGCGTGAGAGTTGAGTCGAAACATCCTTGTTTCTCACGTACTGGAACGGTTATGCCGCCTCGGCCCTCGTGGACCGAGGGTACCGAAAGGACTTATCGGACCGGTGAAGACCGTGCGAAGAGGTTGGAGCGCCCGCGCGGCGGCAGCGATTACCCAGACGCTCGGCGCGACCCGCACCACCGGAGGATTGCACACGCAAGCGGCGGGGAAGTTCCTTGACCGGCGCCGCGGGCGCGGGGACACTGACGGCCGTCGATCACCCGGAGCCGCGACCCATGCCCGCGCCAAAGTTCCTCTCTTTCTTGCCCAAGCCACTGCTGTTCGGGCTGTACGGCGGCGCCGGCGGACTCCTCGGCGCGCTGCTTTTCGGCGAACTCCTCTGGCACCTGCTCAAGCCGCCCTCGGCCGCCGCCCCGGTCGCGCAGGTCGCAATCGCCTGCTCGACGGACGTGGAGGTGTTCGTCGATGGGCGGAACACGTTCCCCGTTCAGGTCGCGCGCGACGGCTTCACCGGGCCGATCACGATTCGCCTGGAGGGGCTACCGGCCGGCGTCACCGCGGCGCCGGTCACGATCCCCGAAGGGAAAACCGAAGGCGAGGTACTCGTCGTCGGCGCCCGCAACGCCGCGATCGGCGCGAAGCCCGCGAAGGCGGTCGCGGAAGCGACGCACGACGGAAAGCCGGTCACCGCCGAGTCGCCGATCAACTTCAAGGTGACGGACCCGCCCAAGCCGCTCGCGGACGTGGTGTTCGTCCTCGGGGTGGCGCCGAGCATGCAGTGGGCCATCGACGACCTGAAGAACGGCATCGGCAAGTTCGCCGACGCGCTCAACAAGGCCCGCATCAACTACCGGCTCGGGCTGGTGACCTTCCAGAACTTCAACAACGCCGGCCCGAAGGTGGAAGTGATCGAGTTCAAGGGCGGCCCGTTCACCGCCGACTCGGACGTGTTCCGCAACGAGGTGAGCAAGGTCCGCGTGGTGATCGGCAGCGGCGGCGGCAGCATCCCGCAGAGCAGCCTCGAAGGGGTCGCGGCGGCGAGCCGATTGGAGTTTCGCGAGCGCGCAACGAAACTGCTGCTTCTCGTCACGGACGCCCCGCCGTCGGTGACCGCGGGCACAAGCGTGAACGATGCGGTGCGGAAGACGGCGGGCCTCGTGAAAGAGGCGAACCTCGACGCGCTGCACGTCGTCGGCCTGAAGAAGTACGACGAGAGCGTTTACAAGCCGCTCCTCACGGCCGGTAATGACAAGGCCGGCGGGAAGTACTTCGACCTGGGCGACGTGGTGCGCGGCGAAGAAGGCTTCGACGAACTGCTCGCGACGTTCAGCGGCGTGGTGACCGCCGCGGCCATCGCGAAGAACCCCGACAGCAAGCCGCAGGTGGCCGCGAAGGCGGGCGAAGCGAAGCTCGGCGTGCGGAGCCTGCAATCGGGCGAGCAGTCCGCGGCCGGCACCGAGGGCAAGGTCGTACTCCGAAGCGGCGCGTGGGCCGGCGCGATCGCGGCGCTCGTGTGCCTGTTCCTGTTGGGGGGGCAGCACCATTACTTGCGCGGCTCGCTGCCGCAGTTCGGCGGCCTCGCGGCCGGCTTCTTCGGCGGCTTGGTGGTCGGGTTGATCGGTGGCGCAGCCGCGCAGGGGCTGTTCTTCCTCGCCCCAGAGCGGTTCCCGCTCCTCGCGCAAGCGTTGCGCGTTGTCGGGTGGGCGCTTCTCGGCGGACTCGCGGGTGCCGGGCTGTCGCTCTTCGTGCCCAACATGAAACTGACGCTCGGGCTGCTCGGCGGCGCGATCGGCGGCGTAGTTGGTTGTCTCGCCTACCTCACGGTTTCAGCTATTCTCCGAGGCATCAACCTCCCTGATTGGTTGGCCGAACGGCTCGGACGGCTCGTCGGCGGCCTCGTTCTCGGCTTCGGGATCGGCGTGATGGTCGCGGTCGCGGAGGCGGCGTTCCGCAAGGCGTGGCTGGAAGTGCGGTACGGCGAGCGCGAGACGATTCAGGTCACGCTCGGGCCGGAACCGGTGAAGGTCGGCAGCGACGCGAAGGCCTGTACCGTGTGGGCACGCGGCGCGCCGCCGATCGCGCTACGGTTCTTCCTGCGCGACGGGAAGGTGATCTGTTCCGACGTGGTGCAGAAGCGAGAAGAGGCCGTCGGGAACGGCTTCGTGAAGGAGGTTGGGAACCTCAGGGTGACGGTCCGCACCGGCAGCGGAGCGCCCTCGGCGCCCCCACCGGCGCGCCCCATTCCCAAACCCGCACCGGTTGCGAAGAAGCCCGCGGCGATGGACCTGGATGATGACGACGACTTGAACTTGCCGATGCCGATCGCACCGAGTGAGCCGTCGCCCCTGCCCCCGCCTCCGCCCAAACCTGCCGCAGCGAAGCCGCCCGTGCCGGCGCGCCCGCCGGCGCCGGCTGCGATACCGGCGCCCGCGCCGGTCGTGGCGCCGGCGATCAAGGCTGCCGCGAAGAACCCGGACGCGTGTCCCGGTTGCTCACGCGTGATTCCCGGCAAGCTGGGCGCCCGCTACTGCATGATCTGCGATCAGACGTTCTGACTGCCGGGTAGGTGCCGCTTGCCGAGCGGCACGGGCTAACCTACGTGGGCGCGAAACGGACACTCTTGAAGCGATTCGCGTTGGGCTGCCGTGCCGCTCGGCTCGCGGCACCTACTCCGACTGCACGGGCTAACCCGCGTGTGGACATCGCGGACGCCCGAGAATCACCCGCGTTGCGAAGCCGTGCCGCTCGGCTCGCGGCACCTACCTTCACCGTGAAGAGCAACACCATG
>CANLGS010000187.1 GCA_947490035.1 Gemmataceae bacterium | reverse complement strand
GAGCGCGGCGCCGGCCGCGTCCGACTTCGCCTGAAGGTCGCGCACCCGGCCGGCGAGCGCGGCGACTTCCGCCTCGAGCGCGTGAACCTGTTTCTCCAGTTCCGCGGGGTCGGCCGCGCCGGGCTTCGGCTTGCCGCTGAACAGCCGCGACAGGAACCCCGGCTTGCGAACCGCCTCGGCGTGGTCGTGCCGCGCCTGCGCGAGTGCCGCGTCCTTCTCGGTGTGGGTCGCGGTCGCGGTCTGGAGTTCCGCCGCGAGCTTCGCGGTGAGGTCGTCGTGGTCGGTCTGAAGTGTGGCGAGCGCCCGCGCGAACGGCGTGTCGGTTTCGGCTCGCGCGTCGGCCTCGATGCGGTCGCGCGCGGCGGTCCGCGCGGCGAGGTCCGCGTCCAGGCGCGCCAGCGTCTCGTCCACCTCGGCCAGCCGCGCGATCGCTTTGGAAACGACGGCGAAGGCGGCGATGCGGCGCTCGGCCGCGGCGACCTCGGCGGCGGCTTCGCGCCGGGTCTGCTCCGCGCGGGCAACGCCCATCGCAACGGACGTGACCTTGCTCACGGCGGGCGACGGGCGCACCGGGTTCTCGTCGTCCGCGAGCGCGCGCAGCACAGGCACGCCGCACTTCAGCAACCACTCGGTGATGCGGTCGGCCGCGTCCGCGTCCGGCGACAGCACCAGTACGCGGTCGTTCGCGGCGCGGGCGATGTCGGCGATGGCGCGCTCGCCTGCGCCGGGGTCGGCGTGGATCACGAACAGGTCGCGGCACGCGGCGGCGCGGGCGACGAGGCTATACTCCGCGGCCGTGCGGTCGCCGGGCGGGAGTTCGACGGGGTGAATAGCGGGGAGCGAGTCGCCCGCGAAGAGGCGGGCGAGCCAGTGACGGCCGCGGTCGGAGGCGGCCACGGGATGCTCTTCCCGCGCGGCGGGTGTGCCGGGTGCGGTCGGGAGTGCGGTCGGGCGTGGCAGGAGAGTCGCGGTCATCAACGAGCCGTTGCCTTCGTGAGCGTGGTCGGGGTGCGGGGCCGTCGCCGCGTGCGCGAGGGGGCGGACCGGTGGGGGTGCGAGCGGGGCGTGCGGTTCTCGGTCCGTCATACCGACACCCCGACTGATACCACGGTCATCGGCGCTTGCTCGCGAGGAACGGCGCGCGTCGCACGCCTTGCGCCCCGCGGAGAACGGGTTCGGCAGCTTTGCCAAGAGTATAGACGGCCGATCACGGGGAAGCTATCGCACACTGAAATTTCACTCTTAGCAGTGTTCAGTGGAGAGTGGGCAGTGGGCAGAGAAGAAAGTTTGTCCTCTGTCCCACTTACTTCTCTGCCCACTGCCCACTCTCCACTGAACACTGCTAAGGCTCCACCTTCCCCACGGTCACGGCCGGCTTCGCGGACAGCACGCGCAGCACGGGCAGCAGCGGGGCGAACGTCTTCTCGTCGTGCCAACTGTGGTCGGCGATCTTCAGGTGGCCGGGGCCGACGCCGCCCTGACCGAGCGTCGCGTCGAGCGGCAGCCACTGCCCGTCGGCGAACACCTCGTGCCACATGTGATACGCGAGGTACGGTTTGCCGTCCTTCGCGGGGGCGTACACCAAGCCTAGCACGGTGCGGGACGGCACACCGACCGCCCGGCACATCGCGGCCGCGAGCATCGCGTACTCGGTGCAGTCGCCGCTGAGCGTCTTCGCCACACTGTCGGCGGGCGCCATCGCCTGCGAGAACTCGAACGCCCTCATGTTGCGGTTCACCCACCGCTCGACGGCGACCGCCTTGTCCCAGTCGCCCGCGGTCGCGGGCAAGCCTTTTACCGCGGCCGCCGCGTGACCTTTCACGCCGTCGTTGTCCCAGTTGATGAAGTAGTTGCTCGCGGTGAACTCCTTGCCCGGCGCGGGCATCGCCGCCGCGCCCTTCACCGGGCCGCGCGTGGCCGACA
Organism: Gemmataceae bacterium; assembly: GCA_947490035.1. Lineage (GTDB taxonomy): Bacteria > Planctomycetota > Planctomycetia > Gemmatales > Gemmataceae > Gemmata. The sequence continues at coordinate 5,451 of CANLGS010000187.1, read as the reverse complement.
CGTGCAGCTCGAACGTCTTCGCCTTCACGTCCAGGTTCTTCACCGTCTGGCGCGCGTCGGTCGGGAACAGCGAAGTCACGTCGTCGTCCTTCGGCGCCGACACCTTGTAGACGGCACTACTCCCCCTGTGTATTCCGGGAATCTCACGATCTAGCCGAATCGATTGCGCGTTGAACAGCTCGATGGGCCGGGTCACGGCGGCGGTCGCGGCCTCTTTCGTGGTGCGCAGGAAGGTGACTTTCCCGCCGAAGCCGGGGAAATCGAACTCCATCTTCAGCGGCTCGAACGTCTCGGCATCGACCCACGTCGTCGCCGGCGGCAGTCGGAAACCGCCGACCGGTTCCATCTTCGAGAGGTAGCGGAGCAGTTTGCGGGCCGGTTCCTTCTGCCAGAGTGCAAGCGATTCCTCCGCTTCGAGCGTCACGGTCATTTTCACGACGCGGTTGACGACGCCGATGTACGCGGGGTAGTCGAACGACTCGCCGGCCTTCAGCCGCTTCTCCTTGAAGAGGGCCGGCTCGCGGGCGCACCCGACGACACCTTCGGGCCACGGCGTGTCGCTGGCGTGCTTCGCGGCCCCGTCGCCGGTCACCTTGAGCGTCTTCCCTTCGACCACGCCGCTGAGGACGAGCGCCTGGTCCTTGCCGAGTCCCTGGCTCATCCCGGTCACGAGGATTTCGCCGGCGGCCGTCTCGACGGTCCGCTCTTCCCCCCATTGGCCGACCACCTGCCCGAACCGCGACACGGTGAAGTTCTGATACTTCACGCCGACGAGAAGTTCGCGCTCGTTCCTTTTTGTCTTCTTCGCGCCCCACTGAACGTACCCGATGCGCTGGCCGTCCACGGCGGCGGCGAACCAGTAGTCGAACACCATGTCGGCGTCGAGTTTGGGCGCGCCCGGCGGCGGGACGTTGAGCGTCCCCGCGACCGGCGGGGTGACCGGTTGCGCGGGCGTGACCGGTGTCGTTGGCTGCGTGACGAGCGACGGCTTCCCGTTGGGCCGGATGATGATGAACTTCGACTCGTCGAATTTGTCCGGCTCGCCCGGTTTCTTCGGCGTGATGACGATGTTCTTGTCGTCCGGTTTGGGTGGTTGGGCGGCAAGCAGTGTGCAGCAGGTAGCGAGGCCCAGAAGTACACCGAACGGTCGCATAACCTGCTCCTGTTGCCCGTTTGTATCCCGAAGGGGTTAGATTCCTCAGCCCAGGGTCAGCACGCGCAGCGTGCGCCACCCTGGGTGGGACGATGACGTCGCACCGGACGGCCGCGCCGCGGGCGCCGAACGCCGCGCCACCGCGCGTCCGCATCGTCCACCCAGGGTGCGCTCGAAGACTCGCGACCCTGGGCTGAGGAATTTAACCCCTTCGGGGTAAGTACAACCACCCATCACTCTTCTCGTCACGTTACCGGTCGGCTTGACCGGTTCAACGGAATCCGCGCCCGGCCTGTTGGTAACGGGTCGGCGCCGCCGCGCCAGTGTCCCCGATCATACACCGGCCCTCTAACCAGAACACCCGGAGTTCGCGCTAGTTTCGCGCGCGCCGGACTCGTGGCCGCGTATAATTCGGCCGGCATGGACGCCACGACGCCGAACAGGGGCTATGTTGAAGTGCCCAGGTTCCCCCACCAGACGCCGACCGCCACGACGCGACACCACTGATTGACCGTCTCGACCTGGGCCCAATGACCCGTTGTCGCGCGAGGTGTCCCCGTGACTCCTGACCGGTTGGCTGCGCACCTGTCCGTTAATTCCTACGGCTCGTTCACGCTCACGGACGCCATCCGTCCGGGCGCGGAACTGCCCGTGCGCCCGCGCCAGGGCTATCGCGTGGAGGTCTTCCGCGACCGTCGCGCGCAACTGCGCCTGCCGATGCTCTCAGCGGCCGTCTCCGCGGAGCGGCTGTTCGAGACGTTCCTGGCGCTGCTCGAACCGCTCGGCGAGGTCGTTCACGTGGTGCTGGAGAGCAGCCACGGAATGCTCGCGGACGGCCACACCGACCTGCGCCGCGACCACATCGACCGGGCGGTTCTCGCCAGCTACTTCTGCGACTTCGAGGAGTTGCTCACGCACGACGGCTGCACCGGCGTCGCGATTCTGTCCGACCGCAAGCCGATCGAGGTGCAGTTCGACGAACACAAACTGTTCCACATCTACGCGCCGAACCTGAAACCGTTCCGCAAGGTGTTGCGCGCGAACGGCGTCAAACGAAGGGCGCTGTTGCCGCTGATCTCCGAGGCCGAACACCTGCACCACACGACGGACGACTTCGCGGACGACTTCCGGCAGCTCGCGATGCGCGCCAGCGTCGGCGACTTCGACCGCGTGTTCAGCGACGAGATGTGAGGCGAGCAAAATCAACGTCGCCGGAGTTCGCCCGATGGACATCGACGACCACGATCAGCGGTTCAAGTCGCTGCTCCGCGAGTTCCTGCCGGAATTCTTCGACTGCTTCTTCCCCGACTGGGCGGCCAAGTTCGACTTCGCCGGAACGGAGTGGCTGGAACAGGAAGCGTTCCTCGACCCGCCCAGTGGCGAGAAACGTGTGCTAGATGTGGTTGCGAAAGTGCCAACGCGCGACCCCGTGCCCGACCCAAGCGGGCGCGGGGCCAGTCACTCGCTGGTTGTAATCGACGTGGAGATTGAATCGCCGGAGCGTGCCACGGATGTCCGCCCGCGAATGCTGTGGTACTACGAGGCGCTGCGTCACCGGCATGGGTTGCCGGTTCTACCGATCTGTCTCTTCCTTCGCGTCGGGCTGAACGGTCTCGGCTGGGACTCCTACGAAGAGCGTCTGTGGGACCGCGCCCTGCTGCGCTTCGAGTACACCTACATCGGGTTGCCCGCGCTCGACGGGCTGGCGTACTACAACGGGGCGAATCTGCTCGGCTTGGCGCTGTCCGCGCTGATGAAGCTGCCGGCGGCCGACCGGGCGCGAATCAAAGCGGAGGGGCTTGCGAGAATCGCCCGCGCGAAGGAGAATAGCGCCCGGAGGGAGTTGCTGGCAGAGTGCTTCGACAACTACCTGAAACTCGTGCCGGCCGATGTGTCAGAATTCGAGCGGCTGCAAAAGGAACTGTTCCCGGAGGGCAAAGACGTGGTCAACAGTATCGAAGCTCGCGGGCATCTCAAGGGCACGCGCGACCTCGTGCGCAAGATGCTGACGAAGAAGTTCGGTGAACTGCCGCAGGTGACGCTCGACCGGCTTTATCGGGTGACACCAGAGCGGTTGGAGGAGATCGCGCTTTCGTACACCGATGCCGCGACCCTCAAAGACCTCGGCCTGACCGACGAGTGACCGCGTGCGGCTGACGGACATGTCTCACTCCGCCTTCTCCGGCGACGCGAGCTTCAGCCCGATCAGGCAGCCGATCAGCCCCGCCAGGAAGAACAGCCGCCAGAACGTCGCCGGGTCTTTGAACCAGACGATCCCGATGATCGCGGTGCCGGCCGCGCCGATGCCGGTCCACACCGCGTAGGCGGTGCCCAGCGATATCTTCTGCGCCGCCAGCGTGAGCAGCCCGAAGCTGACCACCGACAGCAGCCCGAACGCGACCGCCCAGCCGATCCGGGTCAGCCCGTCGGAGAGCTTCAGGCAGGTGGTGAACCCGCACTCGAAGAAGCCCGCGGCGATGAGGTAGAGCCAGTGCATGGAGAGTAGCCCGCCACTCCGTGGCGGTGCCTTTTGTTTTCTGATCCAAGAAGAACCGCCACGGAGTGGCGGGTTACACTCTCAAGCCGCCACCAGCGCCGCGAGCGCGGACGCCTCCGGCATCGGGGTCGCGTCCTTGAGCGCGGACAGTGCGTCGAGCAGCCCGTCGATCTGCGCGGGCGCGTGGTTCGCGTTCACCTGCATCCGCAGCACGCCGGCGCCGTGCGGCACCGCGGGGAACACCACCGACTGGACGTAGTAGCCGCTCTCGTACAGGAACTTCCCGGCCCGCAGCGTCGCCTCTTCCGTGCCCACCAGCACCGAGACGATCGGCACCAGCCCGCCCATCACGGCCAGCCCCAGACGGTTCGCGCCTTCGGTGAGGCGGCGCACGTTGGCGTCGAGCTTCGCCCGCAGCGCCGGGTACTCGGCCGACGTGAGGATGTCCACGACCGCACACACCGCTTCGAGGTACGGCGGCGGTACCGGGCCGCCGAAGATGAGCGAGTTGGAGCGGAGCTTCAGCACGTCGATCGCGTGCTGCTTGCCGGCGACGAACCCGCCCAGGCAGGAGAAGCCCTTCGAGAGCGAGCCGACGGTGAGTACGTTGTCGTAGCCGCCGAGCGCGGCGCGCACGGTGCCGCGGCCCTGTTCGCCCAGCACCCCGGTCGCGTGTGCGTCGTCCACGTAGAGGCAGGCGTTGTGCTTGCGGGCGACGCGCTGGAACTCCGCGAGCGGCGGCAGTTGTCCGCTCATGCTGTACACGCCGTCCACCGCGACCACCGCGTGCCGGAACGGTTGCAGCCCGCGAAGCGTCTCGTCGAGCGCGTCGGGGTCGTTGTGGGCGAACTTCGCGGTGCGCACGCCGCGCGCCTTCGCGAGCTTCAACCCCTCGTCGATGGAGTTGTGCGCGAACTGATCCGCCACGAGCACGTCGCGCCGCGTGACCAGACCCGGCAGGGCGCCGACGTTGGCGAGCGTGACCGACGGGTAGATGAGCGCGGCTTCGGTGCCGAGCCAGTCGGCGATCTTCCGCTCGGCGCGTACGTTCGGCTCGACGCTGGCGAACGCCCGCGAGCTGCCGTTGTGCGACCCCCACGCCCGCACGCCGCGCTCGATGGCGGCGATCACGCGCGTGTCCTGGTCGAGGCCGAGGAAGCTGTCGGACCCGAAGTTGGTGACCCACCGGCCGCTGAGTTTGAACGTGCGGTCGGGCTTGACCGCATCGACGGTCAGGTCCTTCATCAGCAGGTCGGGGTAGTCGTCGAACATGCGGCGGAAGAACCGGGTCATCCCGGTGTCCGAGAGCGCGTCGATCAGCCGGTCCAGTGGTGCGGGCATCACAAAGCCTCGGCGTCAAGCGGCGGGCACTCCGATGTATCGGACGGGCGCGCCGGGGAGGTTGAACGATATGGGCGGATTCCGCGGGCGACGCGGCTCATCCAATTGATGAGCAAACGGCGCGGCCTTGCGCCGGTCGGATGGGTAATTTGGGCGTGATAAGTCGGGTGTAAGGGCTGAAAGGGCCGACTGTAACGAAGGTATCGACCGGGCGGGTTGGGGTAGGTCGGAGGTCGAAACCCCGGCTCGACTTCACGCGGCGGGAGGTCAGCCGATTCGTTCGTGACGAGCCGGAAGCGTAAGTTTTGAAGTTGCGCTCGGCGTGTGTTCCGTGGGTTTCTGCCGTATTTTATGCTCGCACTCGATACTCGACCGGGTGCGCGGCGCGCGACAGGCGTCGCAGCCTCTTGCGTCCCGTCGGGGTGGCCGGTCCGTCCTGGAGTTTACCCAGCTCGTACCG
>CANLGS010000186.1 GCA_947490035.1 Gemmataceae bacterium | reverse complement strand
GCCGTGTAAACGCTGTTCGCCAACGCCGCGTTGAGCGCCGAAATCGTTCCAATCAAGCGAACGGAGGTGGGGATCGCATCAGGCGGGTAAGTCGTGGGAGGGGGCGTTGTGGACAGTTGCACGCCATCGAGTGTCGCGAAATTGATTTGCCCGTCCCCGATCGCGATATCGAGTTGGTACAGCTCGCCCGAAGAAATTGCGGGATTCGCGAACAGCGAAATATTCGTTCCCGCCGTCGTGGAAAGAATCACGCTGTCGCTGCTGTTCGTACTCAGAACGCTGGGAACATCAAACACTCCTCGAAACGCAGTGCCGTCACTGAGTTTGAGTTGAGGATCGTCGGTGAGGCGGACATCGGCGGTGCCGCCCTCTCCGTTGTTGCCGATCATGTACCCCCACTCAATGTCGGGCCACAGGATGCTGACCCGGAACCCCTCCGTTCCCTCCGTCAGGTCGTCGTCGAGGGCGGTGACGCTCACGTCCACCGTGGTGACCCCAGGGGCGAAGGTCAACGTGTACCCGCTGGTCGTCTGGGCCAGGGTACCGCCCGACGATGTGGCGAGGGTGTAATCCGCCCCCAGCGTAGCGAGTAGGTCGCCGAACCCGTTGGCGCCGATCCCCAGGTTCACGGTCAGCGCGTCGCTTGTGTAGCCCGTGCGGGTAAACGTGAACATGCCGGGAGTGGTCGACCCCTCCGTCGCGTCGGCGGTCTTCGCCACCGTCACCACCGGCATCCCTTCCTGATACTCCTGGACGCGCAACTCCCAGGTGCGGTCGTTGTAGTCCCAGTCCGTCCCGATCGCTTGCATGTTGGGCGCCGCCAGGTCTTCCAGCCCGATCCGCCACCGGTACGCGCTCAGTTGCGACAGCAGGTACGGTTGGTCGTGGGCGTCCGGGTCCGTCGTGACCGCGGTGGGCGAGTACGCGTAGGTCGCGGTCTGCCCGGCGAACGCCACATCGACGCCGCCGGTCAGGGCCGCGAGCGCCGCCTCGCCCGCGCTGTCGGCGGTGACGAGGATGCCGCCGTTGGGCGCGGGGTCGGCGGTCACCAGCGCGACGGTACTGCTGTGGGTCGCGCCGGTGTTGGACGCCTCACTCAGCAGTTGGATGGCGAACACGGCCGGCACCTAGCGCGCCTCAAGCCACTCCAAGTGCAGCCGCGCCCGCTGTGCGTCACGCGCGTTCACTGACGTTCTAATGGGGGGGCGAATGACAAGCCCAGAACGCGACGCAGCGCGGACGTGATCTTCGAGCGGGACATGGGCGGCCCTCGTGAAGTGCGGTCGAGAAAAAGGAACGAACGCGAGCATGGTAACGCGCGAAGGCGAATTCACCAAACAATTCCGACACGAATTCGACAACGCTCGCCAGAACTCTTGTGAAGTTTGTCACAATGTCGCGACCAGACCCAGAAGGCCAAATACAAGACACTGGCATTCTGGCATTCTGGCATTCTGGGTGGTCACGGAATGACCACTTGCATTTCAGCGCTCGTTGGGGTTGCACCCGGTTCCCGCGACCGCGTACCATCTCCGACCTGCCGCGCGCTTGTCCGATTCGGGCGATCCCACGCGACCGCGGCGGCTGCACGGACGCGGACAACATGCCGACCATCAACAACCGGTTCCTCCTCAAACTCGTCCTCGTACTCGCCGCGTTCGCCGGCGTGCTCGTCGGGGCGCACGCGGTGCAGGCCGAGCGCATCCCGGTCGCGCTCAAGCGGCAGTCGGAGCGCGCCGCCGACGCCGGCAAACTCGACATGGCGGTTCACTACCTGCGCCAGTATCTGGAGTTCCACCCGGAAGACGTGGACTCGCAGGTGCGGTTAGCGGAACTGCTTGCCAAGCGCGCGCCCACCTCGCGCGGGCTGTCCGAACTCCTCTTCCTCTACGACAAAATTCTCCGCCTCGACCCCGACCGGCACGACACGCGGCGCGAGGCGCTCGCGGTCGCGCTGCGGCTCGGCAAGTACGCCGACGCGGTCACGCACGGCGAACTACTTCTGAAGAGGTTCCCTTCCGAAGCACCGCTGTGGCACCAACTCGCGTCCGCGCAAGCCGGGCTGAACCAGAACGCGGCGGCGCGCAAGTCCTACGAGGCCGCCGTCCGTCTCGCCCCGGACGAACTCATCGGCTACCAGATGCTCGCGCAACTCGTGTGGCGGAATCTCGAAGACACCGCCGCCGCGCGGGAGATACTCGACCGCATGGTGAAGGCGCTCCCGCAGGAACCAGAAGCGTACCTGATCCGCGCCCGGTTCGAGACGTTCACCGCCGAAGAACCCACGCCCGGTAGTCCGACGCCGCAGTTCAATCGCTCGATCGCCGACCTCCAGCGCGTCCTCGAACTCGACCCGGAACACGCGGAGGCGTCGCTTCTCCTCGCCGAGATCATGCAGCGGAACCGCAACATCCCGGCGGCGCACGCGATGCTCCGCGACGCCGTCACGCTGTACCCCAAGAACCTGAAACTCGTGCGCGGGCTGTCGTGGCTGGAACTGGTCCGCGGGAACACGGCCGCGTCCATCACGGTCCTCGAAGACGGGCTGAAGGCCGTGCCGGATGGCTTCGACCTGATGGTGCCGCTCGCGGACTTGCTCGTTCACCAGGGCGACACCGTCCGCACCGCCGAACTGCTGAAGAGGCTCGAGGCGCGGAAGGCGCCGGCCACGCAGGTCAAGTACCTGAAGGCCCGCATCGCGATGCGCGAGCAGCAGTGGCAGCAGGCCGTCACGATGATCGAAGGGCTGCGCGGCGAGATCGTCGGGCTACCGGGTCTGGATATGCAACTCAACCTGCTGCTCGCCGCGTGCTTCAGCAAGTTGGGTGACGCGGTCGCGGAAGAGAAGGCGTACCAGCGCGTGACGAACGGCGACCCGAAGAACGTGACCGCCCGCGTCGGACTCGGCAACCTGTACCTGAACCTCGGCAAGTTCGACGCGGCCGAGCGTGAACTCGAAAAGGCGCTCCAGTCGCCCTACGCGACGGGCGCGGTCGTTTCGCAGTGGGTGAAGCTCAAGGCGCAGTTGCTGAACCCCGCGGCGCCGACCGGGTGGAAGGAACTCGGCAACGCGACGGTCGCGTTCGCGTCGCGGTTCGCGCGCGGGTCGTCCGAGCCGGTGATCTTGCGCGCCGACGTGCTGACCGCGCAGGGGCGGCTCGCGGAGGCGGTGAAGTTGTTGCGCCAGGAGGTCGCACGCCGCGCCGCTGACGGGCACTTGTGGTCCGCGCTCGCGCTGCTCACCGCCGATCTGAGCGGGTGCGCCGCGGGGCTGAACGTACTCGACGAGGCGCAAGCCTCGGCCGGGGATTGCGCCGACGTGCGGCTCGCCCGCGCGGCGCTGTACGCCCGCGAACCCGGCCGCGTGCGCCCGCTCGAACCGCTCGGCGAACACGTCGAGAGCTGGCCGGAGAGCGAACAACTTCGGCTGCTGTCGGGACTGATCGAGGTTTACGACCGCGTGGGCGACAGCGCGAGCGTCGTTCGGACGCTGCGCCGCATCGTCGCGCGGCAGCCGTCGAACGCCGCGATGTGGTTAAAGTTACATGAGCGCGCCGTTTCCGGCGAAGCGGCTGCCGCGGCGCGGATCGCGCTGGCGAAGCTCGAAGGCGAGAACGGCCCGTCGGTGATCCTGTGCGACGCCCGCACCGCGACTGCCGCGAACGCTGTGTCGGTAGCCGACAGCATGGCCGGCGCGTTCGGGGCGAACCCGACCCGCGCCGACGTGTGTCTCGCGCTCGCTCGCCTGAAGCAACTCGTCGGCGACTCCAAAGCCGCGACCGCGCTGCTCGAACGCGCGTTCGTGTTGGAACCGACCCGGTACGAATCCGCCGAGGATCTGCTTTCGCACATGACGCAAACCGGAGTGAACGACCGCGTCGGGCAACTGCTGACGCGGCTCGCGACCGACCCGCGGTGGTCCGGCGAACCGTTCCGCCGCATGGTCGGGCACGTCCTCGCGACGCTCCCGCCGCCGGCCGCCGGTTCGGTCCTCACGCTGTGTCGGCCGCTCGTGGCGCGCGACGCGGGCGGCCCGGCGTGGGTCGCCGAGTGCGCCGTCGCACTCAATCAGCCGGATTCCGCAGCGATCCTCGACGAAGCCGTGCGGCGCCCCGGCGCGAACGCGGACGACTGGCTCCGCAAGGCGCTGCTCGCGTCGAAGGAGAACCCCGCGCACGGGCCGGAGGTACTTACCGCAGCACGAGCGAAGTTGACCGCGCCGGCGTACTTCCCGCTCGTCGCCGTGTACTGCGAGACCGCCGCCGGCAGCACCTTCGTACCGGAGGCGTCCTCGCCCGCCGACCTGCGGGCGCTTGCTCAGGCGCGGCTGTCGGTGAAGCTCTGCAAGTCGCAGTCCGTCGAGGGCGGCAAGATTCTCGAAGCGTTCCTCGCACACAAGGAGATCGCGCCGGCGGACGCGGACTGGGCGCGGCGCAACCTCGCGATGCTCTACGCGGTCGGCGGCAAGCCCGAAGACCGCATGAAGGCGATGACGCTGTTGAAGGACGTGAAGACGACCGAGAACGCGACCGCGGAGGAACTGCGCGCCACCGCGAGCGTGCTCACCACGCTCGGCCGCTACCTCGAAGGGCCGGACAAGCGCGCGGTGCTGACCCAGGCAATCGCGTCGCTGGCCGCGGCGCACAAGCTGACGAACGCACCGAGCTACCTGTTCGCGATGTCGCAACTGTACCGCGCGGTTAACGACCGCGTCGCGAGCCGCAAGTGCCTTCAGGAACTGCTCCGCGACCCGAAAGACCCGTCGTACCCGTACTACCTCCGCGCCGCGCTCGACGAGTTGGTCGAGGACGGGAACTTCGCGACTGCGGCCACGTTCGCTGCGAAGTTGATCTCGCTGCCCGGCGGCGACTTCAACGCGCTGGCGAGCGTCGCGCGGTACGAGTGCAAGGCGGGCCACCCGGAGCGCGGCCTCACAGTGGCAGAGGATTACGCGCGCGTCGCCGACACCGGCGCGGGCGACTACATCGTGCGTTCGGCGCGCGTCGCGGAGTTGTTGGACGAGTTGAGCCGGTTGCCGAACGTGCGCGGCACGCCGGTCGGCCGGAAGATGACCGACGCGGCCGTCGAGCGCTATTCGGCCGTGGTGCCGAACCGCCCGGAGGCAATCGTCGGTGTGGCCGGCGTACTCGCCGCCGACGGGCGCTCCGCGGACGCCTTCGACCGCGTCGAACGACTGGGCCGCTACCTGCCGGCGCGCCTACGAGCGAGCGCCGGACTCGCGATCGTGCGCGGCGGAACCGTCACTGACCGACAGGCCGAACTCGTGCAGAAGTGGCTCGACGACTGCCTCGCGGAGGAACCCGACGCCATTCCGCTCATCCTGAATCGGGCCGAGTTCCTCGCGATCCGGCACGACCTGAAGGGCGCGATCGAGGGGTTCGAGAAGGTGGTGGCGAAGGAGCCGCGGAACGTGATCGCGCTGAACAACCTCGCGTGGCTGCTCGCCGCGGACCCCGCGACCGCGGAGAAGGCGCTCGGGTTGGTGACGCGCGCCACCCGCGAAGGCGGTCTGACCGGCGAACTTCTGGACACACGCGCCAGGGTGCAGATCACGCTGCGCCAGTTCGCCGCGGCCGAGCGCGACCTGGCCGAAGCGATCAGCCACGACCCGACCGCGCTGCGGTGGTTCCACGTCGCGCTTTTGCGGACAACCCAAACGCCGCCGAACGCGGAGGAAGCGGGCAAGGCGTTCGCGGAGGCGAAGCGCCGCGGCATCGAGCCGAAGGGCGTCCACCCCGCCGACCTGCCGGTGTTCAAGGTGCTGGACAAGTAACGTGGGGCAGGCCGCTGGCCTGTCGGGGCAAAGGCAGTCCAGCGGCCTGCCCCACTTCAACCACCGTTACCCGACGCGGAACCGCGCGAGCGCGGCTTCGTCCAGTTCGACGCCGAGGCCGGGGCCGTCGGGCACCTTCGCGTATGGCGGACCGAGGTCCAGCGGTTGCGTGATGATCTCGCCGTCGTGGTAGAACGGCCCGATGGTGTCCGCCGGGAACGCGTCGCAATCGACTTCGGGGAACGCCGCCGCGACGTGCAGCATCGCGGCCGTGCCGATGCCGAGTTCGAGGTTGCTGCCGATGGTGCAGCGCAGCCCGGCGGCCTTCGCGACCGCGATGATTTCCGCCGTCGCCGCGATGCCGCCGTGCTTGCCGGGGTACACGCTGAAGATGTCCGCGGCGCGGTGCGTCGTGAGCAGCCACGCGTCCTGAAGCGTGAACACGCTCTCGTCGGCCATGATGGGCGTGTGCGTGTCGCGACGCAGTTCCGCGAGCGCCGCCGGGTCGCCCGCGGGAATCGGTTGCTCTGCGAGCAGCAGTTTCACGTCGGCAAGTTCGCGCAGGCAGTGCTTCGCCTGCTGAAGCGTCCACCCGCAGTTGGAGTCGATCGTAAGCGGAATGTGTTTCGGCGTCACTTCGCGCACGGCACGCACGCGAGCGATGTCGGTCTCTGGGTCGAGACCGGTCTTCACCTTCACACACGTCACGCCGAGCGCGAGGTGCTGTTCCGCCATCTTGCGCGAGCCTTCGATGTCGCGTGCCCACACCACCAACTTGATGCGCACTTTGTCACGCACCTTGCCACCGAGAAGTTGGTACACGGGCACGTTCGCGGCCTTCCCCGCGATGTCCCACAGCGCTATCTCGACTGCGGCCTTCGTGAATGGGTTCAGTTTGATGATGAAGTCCATCGCGCGCCGCGCGAGCGTGATGTCGCGCGGGTCTTTACCGACAAGTTGCGGCGCGATGTACTCCTCAATGACGGCGACGGTGCCGCGCTGCGTCTCGCCGGACCACAGCCCGGAGATGGTCGCTTCGCCCAGTCCGACAAGCCCCGCGTCGGTGTGAACCTTCACGATCACATACGGCGACGTGACGTGTTCCCCGTGCGCGGTCTTCGCGGTCATGCCCTTCTTCAAGGGCACGCACACCGGAATGGCTTCAACGCGGGTGATCTTCATGGGTGCTCCGAGGTAGGTGCCGCGAGCCGAGCGGCACGGGATAGCGTGTGGGTGAAACAGGTACACCCGAAGTCATCAACATTGCGAAGCCGTGCCGCTCGGCTCGCGGCACCTACCCCAACATCTTCCGTAGCACGTTCTCGGTGATGCGCGACACCACCTCATCCACCGGCAGCGACGCGACGTAGTTGATAGAGCCGACCGAGAACACCATCCCGCCGTGCGGCGTGTCGAAGGTGAGCATCTCCGCCCCGCCGTCGTCGGGGTTCAGACCCTTCGCCATCACCTTGGCGTTCTTCGGCGTACTCGCGGATACCTTGTCGGTTTCGTGACCGCTCGCGCCGCCGGGGCAGCGCATGTGCAGGCTCTTCTCGCCGAACGTATCGCCGTCCTTCAGCCCG
>CANLGS010000185.1 GCA_947490035.1 Gemmataceae bacterium | reverse complement strand
AGTGCCCCAATCCCAGCAAGAGGCAATGAAACGACGCAAGATCATGAGGAAGGCACGATCCAAGAAGCAACGGCCAATACTCATGGCCGACTTGGAGCGCAGGTATCGCGAATCGCCTGGATTCTAGCCCTCTCGCGGATCGTTGTTTAAAAACAAGCCGGGTGGCGCAGCGTTGACGGTGAAGATTGTGAAGGACGGTCGCCTCATCGTCGCTGAGTGGTGGGGGGAATTGCAACCCGGCGACGAAATTTCGCTGCGCGGCACCATTCGCGCCGAGACGATTGCTACTCTCCATTTGTCCGAATGCGAGTATCTCTCCCATCGGCCGCGCTCACGGCGTTGAGTGCCAACCTACGAAAATCACCCCGGATGTGATGGAGAGAGTGGCCCGCTGTGCGAGCGAACGGAGCGACTCATGCGCCTTCTTTCCGACACCGCGCCCGACGTGGAGCGGCTGATGTACGAGGGATACCGGCGGATGTCGCCGGCCCGCAAGTGGAAGCTCGTCACCGAGGCGTATACGGTCGCGCGCCAGTTGCACGCCGCCGGTCACAAAATGCGCAACCCGGGCGCGACGCAAGCGGACATCAATCGCGAGTGGGCGCTCATGACGCTCGGCCCCGGCCCCTGGATCGACCGAATGGAGTTCGCCACTATGCCGCCGCCCGCCGAACACGTCCGAGCGATCAAGTACGTCGTCTCGGTTCTCGACGATCTGAACATCCGCTACGCCATCGGCGGGTCGTATGCCAGTTCGACGCACGGCGCCGCGCGGTACACGCAAGACGCCGACATCGCCGTCGAGCCGTTCCCCGGTAAGGAGCGGCTGTTCGTGCTGCGGTTCCCGCCGAACGAATACTACGCCGACGAACAGATGATCCGCGACGGCGTCGCGCGACGCGCGGGGTTCAACATCCTGCACCTTCTCACGTCGTTCAAGATCGACATCTTCGTTCAAAAGGATCGGGCGTTCGACCGGGAGTTCCTTGCCCGCCGGGTCAAGGCGACCGTGTTCGGAGAGGACGAAGGCGAATTCGGAGTGGTTACGGCGGAGGATACCGTTTTGCTCAAACTGGAGTGGTTCCGTATCGGCGGCGAAACCTCGGACAAGCAGTGGTCTGACATCCTCGGCGTGCTGAAAACGCAAGGCGACGCCATCGACGCCGCGTACCTCGACAAGTGGGCCGCCGAAATCGGCGTGAAAGACCTACTCGACCGCGTTCGCGCTCAGGTATGATCGTGGGGCTTCTTCCTGCCGGAACCATGCCATGCCCGCCCGTTCACTCCCCTCGCGTCGTCAATTGCTTCAGGCCGGCGGCCTCGGCGCGCTCGGGCTGTCGCTGCCGCAGTTGCTTCACGCCCGGCAGTCGCAAGCGACCAGGCGGCGCGAGAAGCACTGCATCTTCATCTTCCAGTACGGCGGGCTGTCGCAACTCGACTCGTGGGATCCGAAGCCGAACGCGCCGGCCGAACTGCGCGGGCCGTACAAGCCCATTGCGACCGGCGTGCCCGGCTTCAAGGTCGGCGAACTCATGCCGCGGCTCGCGCAGAACGCGGACAAGTTCGCGGTGATTCGCTCGATGACGCACACGATGGCGCTGCACCACACCGCGAACGAGATGCTGCTCGCGGGGAACCGCAAGCCGGCCGCCGATGACCCGGCGTTCGGCTCGGTGGTGACGAAGTTGAAGCCGTCGGCCGCGAACGTGCCCAGCAACGTGTGGCTCCAGAAGTTCGGCGGCGGGGCGATGCCGCGGGACCACACGTACCTCACCGGCGGCGCACTCGGACCGGCGCACGCGCCACTCCTCATCAGCACCGGCCACACGGACAACCTCGCGACGCCCGGCTACCGCGTGAAGGCGTTCGATACCGACACAAACATTCCTGCGGAGCGCGTCGCCGGTCGGCGCGAATTATTGGAGAAACTCGACGCGAACAACCCGCTCGCGCCTCACCGCGCGAAGGCGTTCGACCTGCTCACCGGAACGGCCGCGAAGAAGGCGTTCGATCTCGATCAAGAACCCGCGAAGGTCCGCGACCGCTATGGCCGCAACCCACTTGGGCAGAACCTCCTACTCGCTCGCCGGCTCGTTGAGGCGGGCGTGCGGCTGACGAGCGTGGTCGCGTGGACCGGCATGAAGCCGGCGGAGAAGTTCCTGAGCATCGAGACGTGGGACATGCACGGGAACGCGGGCATCGGCATCTTCGACGACGGCTGGAACGGACTCGGCTTCGCGCTGCCCCGATGCGATCAGGCCGTGTCCGCGCTACTCGAAGACTTGACCGAGCGCGGGTTGCTCGACGATACGCTGGTGGTGCTGGTGGGCGAGTTCGGCCGGACGCCGCGAATCTCGAAAGGCGGCGGGGGCGTGAACGGCCGCGACCACTGGCCGAACTGCTACTCCGCGATGCTCGCCGGTGCCGGCGTTCGCGGCGGCGCGGTCTACGGCGCGAGCGACGCGACCGCGGCGTATGTGAAGGACGATCCGGTGTCGCTCGAAGACTTCACGGCAACCTTGTACACCGCGCTGGGCATCGACCCCGCGACGCGGCTTTCGCCCGACGGCTTCACGCGCCCCGCGAGTACCGGCACGCCGGTAAGTGCGTTGCTCGAATCGCGCGCGTAGCAGCGGCGCGAATCGCGAGCCAACTGGGGTTCCCTTCTCACGCACGGAGTCGCGATACTATCCTCACGTCGCTTGTCGCACCCGTGAGTCCGTGATGACCCGCATTCGCCAACTGCCGCCGGACGTGGTCACCAAGATCGCCGCCGGCGAGGTGATCGAGCGCCCCGCCAGCGTCGTGAAGGAGTTGCTCGAAAACTCCATCGACGCGGGCGCCACCCGCATCGACATCGACCTCGACGCGGGCGGCACCGAACTCATCCGCGTCGTGGACGACGGCTGCGGCATCGACCCGGACGACCTCGCGCTGGCGTTCTCGCAGCACGCCACCAGCAAGCTCGAAACCGCCGACGACCTGTTCCGCATCGGCACGATGGGCTTTCGCGGCGAAGCGCTCTCGTCCATCGCCGGCATCGGGCAGATCACGTTGCAGTCGAAGACGCGCGCCGCACCAAGCGGCTGCGAGGTGAAGTGCGACGGCGGCGCGATCACGCCCGCGAAGCCGTGGAACGGGTCGCCCGGCACGCGCCTCGAAGTGCGGCACCTGTTCTACAACGTGCCGGTGCGCAAGAAGTTCCTCAAGAGCGTCGCGACCGAACTCGGCCACGTGTGCGAAACGGTCACGAAGCTCGCGCTCGCCAACCCGTCGTTGCACATCACCCTGCGGCACAACAACCGGCTCGTGTACGACATCCCAAGTAGCGCCGGGTTGCTGGACCGCATCGCGCTGTTCTTCACCGGCGAGGTGCGCGACGCGCTGTACGAACTCGATTCCGGCGAAGGCCTGCTGCGCCTGCGGGGGTTCGTCGCGGACCCGAAGTGCGAGCGAGGCAACTCGAAGCTGCAATACCTGTTCGTCAACGGCCGCTGGTTCCGCGACCGCAGTTTGTCGCACGCGCTGCAGGAGTCGTTCCGCGGGCTGCTGATGTCCGGCCGCTACCCGATCGGGTTCCTGTTCCTGACGATCCCGCCGGACAAGGTCGATGTGAACGTCCACCCGACCAAGTCCGAGGTGCGGTTTCAGGAGAACTCGCTGGTCTACTCGCTGGTGCGGAGCACGATCAAGCACCGGCTGTTGAAAGAGAATCTCGTCCCTCACCTGACCGTGCCGCAAGGCCAGGAGACAGCGGACAGCGGACAGCGCGCCGCCGACAGCAGCGGCGGGCTGTTCGCGTCGCCGCGGCGCGAGCTGGCGGAGCAGACGCTGGCGCCGTGGGAGCGCGGCGAGATGGCGGACCCGTTCTGGCGCACGCCGGCCGGCGTGCCGACTCCAGAAGGGCGAGCGGGGGGTGTCAGCCCCGTGTTTAACCCGCAGCGCGCTCACCCTGTTGAAGACAACAGGGGGCCGACGCCCCCCGCTCGCCAAGAGCCTGCAAGACCTACCCCTCTCGCCGAAGGGAAGGGAGAGCTGCCTTTTCCCTCTCCCCTTGCGGGAGAGGGTGGCGGCGCTTCGCCGACGGGTGAGGGGTCAGACTCAACGCGCGTGGAGGCTTCACCCCTCACCCGGCTCGAAGACTCGCCGCCCTCTCCCGCAAGGGGAGAGGGAAAAGACCAAGACAACTCCCCCCTTCCCTTCAGGGAAGGACCGGGCGCAGGTTCTTCCGCCTTCCAGCTTCACGACTCGTACCTCGTCCTCGAAACCTCCGAGGGGATGCTCGTCATCGACCAGCACGCGCTGCACGAGCGCATCCTGTTCGAGCAACTCCGCCGGCGCATCCGGGCCGGGCAACTCGAAGTGCAGCGGCTGCTCATCCCGGAGCCGATCGACCTGCCGGCGGAGCAGGCCGCGCTCGTCCTCGAAGCGGCCGACGCGCTCGCCGCGCTCGGCCTCGAAGTCTCCGACTTCGGCGGCAACACCATCCTCCTTTCAAGCTATCCGACATTGCTCGGGCGCCGCGCGCCGCACATCATCTTGAGAAGCGTCATCGACCACATCGTGACACAGGAGCGCGCCCCGACGAAGGAGGCGCTGCTGCACCTGCTGATGGCGACGATGGCGTGCAAGGCCGCGGTGAAGGCCGGCGACAAACTCTCCGCGGACGAGATCACGTACCTGCTGCACCTGCGCACGATGGCCGAGGACAGCCACCACTGCCCGCACGGCCGCCCCACCTCGCTGCTGTTCAGCCGCCAGGAACTGGACAAGCAGTTCCGGCGCACGTGAGAGTCGCCCGCCACGGAGTGGCGGGCGACTCCCAAGGGTGGGCTTTCGCGCGCTCTTCGGGTAAACTCTACCCCCATGACGCACTTCACACGACTGACGGCGCTCGCGCTCTTCGCGCTGCTCGTCTCCGCGACCGCGGTGTACGCGGTCATCACCAAACTCACGCCGCTCGCGGAGGTGCTGGAGAGCGATCAGTTCATCTTCACCGCGAAGGCGGAGAAGCTCGACCCGGACAACAAGGACCGGCCCACCGCGACCTTCGCGCTCGGCAAGAAGCTGAAGGGCGAGCCGCCGTTCGACCGCGTCCCGGTGAACATGACCGGCGACGACGAGGGCAAGAAGGCAGGCGACACGAAGACCATCTTCGACCGGCTCGACGGCACGCGCGAACTGGTGTTCTTCGTGCGGAAGCAGGGGAAGATTTACAACGCGAAGGTGTTCGTCGAAGGCTCGTGGTTCTCGATCTACGGCACGCTCGACGCGGACGGCAAGACGGTGCGGTGGGCGTTCCTGCACGGCGAACCGCTGCTGCGCCGCACGTTCAAGGGCACGAGCGCCGAGATGGTGAAGACGGTCGAGGACTCGCTCGCGAAGAAGGCCAAGCCGCCGGAACCCGACGAGAAGGAGAAGGGCGGCTACGGGCCTATTGTGGGGAAGAAGTGCGAAGAGGCGAGCGGGGGGCGTAAGCCCCCTGATGGCTTGCACAGCGCGAACGACTCTCGCACCCATCAGGGGGCTTACGCCCCCCGCTCGCCTGCGCTCTTCGCGGTCATCCCCTCCCTCGCGCTCATCGGGCCGCTGGCGATCGTCGCGGCGCTGTTCCCCGGCGTGTTCGCGCGGATGGCCGTCGGCATGAAGCGGTGGCGCGCGTTCCTCGTCGTCGCCAGCGTCAACAGCACGCTCGCGCTGGTCTACTGGGTACTCGTGACGTACCGCGCGCACTGGCTCCCGTCGTGGTGGGCGCTCTCGCCCAGGGCGGTCACGATCTACTTCGCCGCGATCGCGCTCGTCGGGTTCCTGTGGTCGGGCTTCCGCTACCGGAAAATGGCCGGCGCGGAACCGACCGTGACCGGCACGCCCGGCCGCAACGAACTGCTCGCGCTCGCGGGCCTCACCGCGTTCGCGGCGATTTGCACGCTTCTCACGGCCGCGTTCGCGGACTGGAACAGCACGGTCGCGGAGCCGATGCGAGAGTTCACCTTCATCGGCATCGCGCTGTTCGTCGCGACCGTCTACGCCGGGTACCGCGCACTCACGCGAAACGCGGACGGCACCGAACCCGCGCTGCGGCTCAGTCTGTCCGGCGAGTCGGTCGGCCTCGGCACGCTCGCGCTGTGCGGCATCGCCACGGTTCTCCTGATGGGCGTGCGCGGCGGAGTCGGACCAGTTGCGAGTGGCACCGAGACCGGCGACGCGGAGGACAACTTCGCGCCGCGGTTGGTGGGCGAACCGGTCGCGCTGCCGGTGTTCGAGGTCGAAGCGGGGAAGCCGGAGTTCGGGCAGGTGATGTCCAACCTCACGCTCGACGGCGACCGCCTGTACTTCGGTGTGGACAGCGGCGGCCGATCCGGGCGCGTGCTGGGCGCGAATCGAAACACCGGGAAAATCGAGTGGGCGTTCGACGCGCCGGCGCTGCTGCCGGTGTACTGCACGCCGACGGTCGCGAACGGCAAAGTCTACTGCGGCGAAGGGCTGCACGAGGACAAAGGCTGTCGGCTGTTCTGTGTGAGCGCAAGCGATGGCAACCCCGTGTGGAAAGACCCGTTCAAGACCGCGAGCCACACCGAAGGCGCGCCGGCGGTCGTCAACGGCAAGGTGTACTTCCCCGCCGGCGACGACGGCCTCTACTGCGCCGACGCGAACACCGGCGAGAAGAAATGGCAGTTCCCCGGCGGCAAGGACAAGGGCGTTCACATCGACGCCGCGCCCGCGGTCAGCAACGGCACCGTGTTCGTCGGCAGCGGGCTTTACTCCTACGTTGCGGTGGCGCTCGACGCGGAAACCGGAAACGAGAAGTGGCGCACCGACCTCAAACTGCGTTCGTTCGGCGCACCCTTTGTGAGCGGGAGCAAGGTGTTCTACGGCGTCGGCACTGGCAACATGGGCTACGACACATTCAAGTACGCCGAGGAAGGCGAAGATCGTGAGAAGGAAGCCGCCGGCGCGGTGTGCTGCCTGAACGCGGACACCGGCAAAGAAGAATGGCGGTTCGCGCTGCCGAAGTCGGTTCACAGCGGCCTCGCGGCGGACGCGTTCTCGGTGTACGCGGGGTGTCGCGACGGGAACGTGTACGCCATCGACCGCAAGACGGGCAAACTCCGCTGGCGCGCCGGCGTCGGCAGCGCGATGATGAGCGCGCCAGCGGTGGCGTCCGCGGGCGGGTTCCCGGTGGCGGTGTACGCGGTGTCGCGCGAGGGCCGCGTGTTCTGCTTCCACCCGCAAACGGGTGCGGTGCTGTGGTGGCGCGGCGGTCTGCCCGGTTACGACTGGCGCGGCGAAGAAGCCAACAACATCCTGTGCGCGCCGCTGGTCGTCACGACCCCCACCGCGACCGGCAGCAAGCGGACCATCTACATCGGCGCGATGACCGTGGACCCAAATAACCCGGTCCGCCGGCACGTCGCGTTGTTCAAGT
>CANLGS010000184.1 GCA_947490035.1 Gemmataceae bacterium | reverse complement strand
GTTTTGAACGGCTTCCCCTCGTCGTGGCGTGTTGCGACCGCCAGTGCGGTGAGTAGCGCCGCGCGCGTCTCCTCGGGGCGGACGATCGCGTCCACCCACAGCCGCGCGGCGGCGTACCGGATGTCGGTTTGCTCCTCGTAACTGGCTTTCACCTTGTCGCGGAGGGCCGCGAGTTCGTCCGCGTCGGGTTCCTTGCCGGCGCGCTTCAGCGCCTGAACCTGCACGTCGAGCAGCGTGCTTGCCGCTTGATTTCCGCCCATCACCGCGTACTGCGCGTCCGGCCACGCGAAGATGAACCGCGGGTCGAACGCCTTGCCGCACATCGCGTAGTTGCCGGCGCCGTAGGAGCCGCCGGTGATGAGCGTCAGCTTCGGCACCACGCTGTTCGAGATCGCGTTGACGAGCTTCGCACCGGCTTTGATGATGCCCGACTGCTCGGACTCCTTGCCCACCATGAAGCCGTTCACGTTCTGCACGAACAGGATCGGCACGCGCAGCTGGTTGCAGTCCATCACGAACCGCGCGGCCTTCTCCGCGGAGTCCACGTAGATCACGCCGCCGAACTGTAGGTGCCCGTCGGCGGTCTTGGCGCGCGTCTTCTGGTTCGCCACCACGCCGACAGACACGCCGCCAAGTTTGCCGAAACCGCACACGATGGTCTGCCCGTAGTCCGCCTTGTACTCGTCGAATGGAAGGTCGTCGAGAACCAATTTCAGCAGCTCGCGCACGTCGTACTCAGGCTTGGTGAACGCATCAAAGTCTTGGGCGAGCGGGGGGCGTAAGCCCCCTGTTGCTTCTGTCAGTCCTTCAACAGGGGGCTTACGCCCCCCGCTCGCCAAATCTGAAGGGATGGTGGCGATGAGTCGGCGCAGGCGCTCGATGCAGGCGTCGTCGGTGGGTTCGCGGTAGTCGATGGTGCCGCTGATGGCGGCGTGCATCTTCGCGCCGCCGAGCGATTCCGAATCGACCGTCTGGCCGATGGCGGCCTTCACCAGCGCCGGACCCGCGAGGTAGAGTCCGCTGCCCTCGGTCATCAGCAGCACGTCGCACAGCACCGGCAGGTAGCCGCCGCCGGCGACGCAGTTGCCCATGATCGCGGCGAACTGCGGGATGCCCGCGGCCGAGATCACCGCGTTGTTGCGGAAGATGCGGCCGAAGTCGTCTTCGTCCGGGAACACTTCGTCTTGGAGCGGGAGAAACACGCCGGCGGAATCGACGAGGTATACAAGGGGTAGCCGGTTCTCGGTCGCGATGCGCTGCGCGCGGAGCACCTTCTTGCACGTCATCGGGAAGAACGCGCCGGCCTTCACGGTCGCGTCGTTGGCGATCACCATCACCCGCCGCCCGGAGACGATTCCCAGGCCAGTGACGACGCCGGCGCTCGGTGCTCCGCCCCACTCCGCGTACATCTTCCACCCGGCCCACAGAGCTAACTCGAAGAAGTCGGTACCCGAGTCGAGGAGCTTCGCGACCCGCTCTCGCGCGGTGAGCCGGCCCTTTTCGTGTTGCCGCTCGACGGCCTTCGCGCCACCGCCGAGGCGGATGGCGGCTTCGTCGGCGGAGAGGTCGCGGGCCATGAGTACCCCTTGCAGAAGGCAGCAAAAACGGATTCACCACAGAGTCACAGACTAGAGAACACAGAGCAAGACAAGAACGTAGAGAGCTGGTATTTGAAAATGCAATTCATGTCGTCTCGATGTTCGTCTTCCTCTCTGTGTTCGATTCCTCCCGCGGGCGGGAACGCTCTCTGTGGTTAATACTGCCTTCCTGCCCACCACCCACTGCCCACGGCCCACCGTCACAGTACGTTGACCCAACCGCCCGGTCCCGGCCGGGGTGCCCTCACGGATCACGCGATGCTGGAAGGCTTCAACGATTACGGCTACCTCGGGGTGTTCCTCTCCCTACTCGCGGCCGGGTTCGGGTTCCCGATTCCTGAGGAACTGCCGGTGCTCACGGCAGGCGGCATGGTCGGGCACGGCGACACCGGTCTGCGCTGGTACATTATGCTCCCGGTCGTAATGGCCGGTGTGGTGATCGGCGATAGCGTGCTGTACGGAGTGGGCCGCATCTGGGGCCGTCGGTTGTTGAACATCGGGTTCGTCCGCAGGCACTTCGTACCGCTGGACAAACAGGAGAAGATCGAGAAGAACTTCGCCGAACGCGGCATCTGGGTACTCCTCGGCGCGCGGCTGTTGCCGGGCATCCGCGCCCCGGTGTTCGTCATGGCGGGCGTGCTGAAGGTGCCACTGGCTCGCTTCATCCTGGCCGACGCGCTGTACGCGATCCCGCTGGTCAACGTCCTGTTCTGGCTCGCGTATTTCCTCACCGATCAGGTGCTGGAGATCTTCAACAAGATCAACGCGTACAAGCCGCTGGTGGTCGTCGCGATTTTGTCGGGAATCGCGGGCGCGATGATTCACCGGTACGTCATCATGCGCCACATCTCGACGGGCGAACCGCCGCACGTGCCGGACATCATCTCGAAGCCGGCGGTGGCGGTCGGCCACGCGGTCGAGAAGGCAGTCGAGAAAGCCGTGGAGACAGTGACCGGGCGGCACCACGACAAGCCGCCCGAAGGCGCCCCGCCCGAAGGCGGCGCGGCCGACCAGGAGTTCGGTATTCGCGTGCAGGAGCCGCCCGCTTCGGAAGACAGTCGAAAGTCGTAAGGTCCGAAAGTCGTAAAGTCAGCGAAGAGTCGAACGTCGTAAAGTCCCAAGTCGTAAAGTCGAAGACCGCCGGAGTTCAGGTCTTCGACTTTACGACTTGGGACTTTACGACGTTCGACTCATTTAGACAGCGTGCCGTTGAGTTGCAGGCGCGTCAGGTAGGTGTGCCAGTCCTTCTCGAACGCGGGCAGTTCTTGGCCCACCAGCGTTGCGAACGCCCGCTTCGGGTCGCCACCGCTGTTGACCGCGGTCAGGTACTTGTCGAACTCCTTCGTGCCGATCAGCCGGCGGTCGAACGTCAGGTAGTGGGCCAGCGCCCAGCACGTCAGGTACGCGCGGTCGGACGCGGCCTTCTGGTCCGCGTGCGAGGCGAGGAACGCGTCGCGCCCGGTCGCGAGCAGGTCGCCCAGCGGCACCAGCGAGTTCCCGTTCTTCAACTTCAGCCAGTCCTTCGCGCGCTGGAGCCGGTCCTTGTCCGGGTGGTCGGCGCGGAGTTCGCCGGCTTCCACCACGGCCGTCTCGAACACCTGCGCCAGCCCCTCGTTGAGCCACCGCGGCAGTTCGCCGGTGCCCTTCCCCGCCTTCACGTCGTCGGGCTTCAGCGGCGGGTACACGAACGTCGCGACGTAAGCGTGGAACGACTCGTGATACAGCAGCGCGAACAGCAGTTTGCCGGTCGCAGCGTCGAACTTGACGCCGTTGTTCGCGTCGGCGTCGAACACCCGCTTGCGCTCGGCCGCGATCGTCTTCAGGTGGCGCGTCAGTTCTTCGCCCTTGTACAACTTGCGCACCCCCTCCTCGTAGCGGTTCATGCCCGCAAGCTGTTGCGCGTGGTGGACGCGGGCCGACTGCAACTCGGTGCCGAGCCGCTTCAGGTCGCTGCCGCACAGGACGCGGTCGTTCGTCGCGTCGTACACGGCGGGGTTGAGCACCTTCGCCCCGCCGAGCAGCGCGGCGTACTCGTCGGGGTCGGTCGCGAGCATGATCTTCGTCTGGCGGGCGTGCTTCGCGGTGGGCGGCAGGAACCGCGCGAACGCGGTGTAGATCTGCTCCAGGCGCACGCCCGAGCGCCGCGTAAGTTCCTCCGTGCCGGTGCTCACGAGGATGAAGTAGTCGGAGTCGTACACCTTCGCGGCGCCCGGCTTGCCGGGCCAGTCGCCGGGCACCAGTTCCAGCGACTCCATGCGCTTGCGCTCGCCTTCGCCGTTCGGGTCGAGTTCCGCGAGCTTCTCCTTCAGCACGCCGCGGTCCTTGTCGGAGAGCCGCTTGACGCTTGCAATCTCGGCCTTACCGAGAAAGCTCGTGAGCGTAACCGTGGGCCGCCCGGCGGGCCGCGACACCGACCGGAACTCGATGCCATCGGGCAGTTCGAGGAGGATCAGCCCTTGCAGCTTTGCGCCGTTGGTCAGTGTGATCTCGTCGAACGGCCAGTTCGCCCCCCCGACCGGCGGCGTGGTCGGCTGCGCGACCACGGCGGCGCTCAGAATAGCGAACAGCAGAACGAGGAGTGCGTAGCGCATGGGAATGTCCGGCGCGTGAGGGGCGTGTTACCCATTGTGCGTCGCCAACGGTAGGATTGGAAGTGAGAGCGTGTCGGAGTTTAGCCGCGACGCGTAGCGGAGCGCGGCGAAGGAGCACGAATGGCCGCGTCCGATCTGGTGGTTGCGTTCACCGGCGCGAGCGGGTCGCCCTACGGTCTGCGGCTCGTGGAAGTGCTGCTGCGCGCCGGGCGCGACGTACATCTCACGATCAGCCCGGCCGCGGTCGAGGTACTGGAAGCCGAGGCCGGGCGCACGGTGCGGCTCGCGGCACACGAGTTCGACCCCAACGAACTGTTCGGGCCGCGCGCGGATATTGATTTCGCGCGGCTACACTACCACCACTTCCGCGACTTCCGCGCCGGCATCGCGAGCGGCTCGTTCCTCACCGGTGGAATGGCGATCTGCCCGTGCAGTCTGGGCACGCTCGCGGCGGTCGCCCACGGCGTCTCGGAGAACCTGATCCACCGCGCCGCGGACGTTCACCTGAAGGAGCGGCGGAAGCTGGTGCTGGTTCCGCGCGAAACGCCGCTGGGCCTGATCGCGCTGAAGAACATGGTCGCCGTGACCGAGGCCGGCGCGGTGGTGCTGCCCGCGATGCCGGCGTTCTACACGCGCCCGCAGAGCCTCGCGGACATGGTCGATTTCGTCGTCGGCCGCATCTGCGACCAGTTCGGCGTCGAACACGGCCTGTCGCGGCGGTGGAGCGAAGAGCCAAACACTCGGAGCTGACATGCCGCACAACATCATCCTCATCGGCTACCGCTGCACCGGGAAGACCACCGTGGGGCACTACCTCGCGCGGCGGCTCGGCTGGCCGTTCGCCGACGTGGACGACCTGATCGAAGCCGTCGCGGGAATGTCCATCAAGGACATCTTCGCGACCGAGGGCGAGGCCGGGTTCCGCGACCGCGAAGCAGCGGCGCTCGCGGAGTTGTGCGCGCGGCCCGCGTGCGTCGTCGCCACCGGCGGCGGCGCCGTCATGCGCGAGGCCAACCGCGCCGCGATCAAGGCGAACGGCTTCGTCGTGTGGCTCACCGCGTCGCCGGAAACGGTATGGGAGCGCCTCCAGACCGACCCAACGACCGCGGCGCGCCGACCAAACCTCACCTCCACCGGCGGCGAGGAGGAAGTCCGCGCGCTGCTCGCGGCGCGCGAGCCGGTGTACCGCGAACTCGCGGATTTCGCCGTCGCGAGTGATAGTCTGTCGCCGGAAAGCTTGGCCGACACTATCCTCACGGCATGGAATGGTGGTATCACGTCCCCGTCGTCTTCTGGTGCCTGACGATCTTCACCTTCGGGCTGATGATCGGCTCGTTCCTCAACGTCGTCGTCGCACGACTGCCCTACGAGAAGAGCATTCTCTGGCCGTCGTCGCGGTGCTTCGCGTGCTTCAAGCCGATCCGGTTCACGGACAACGTCCCCATCCTCGGCTACCTCCGCTTGCGCGGGAAGTGCCGCGCGTGCGGCGTGCCGTACTCCGCGCGCTACATGTGGGTGGAAGTCGGCACCGGCGTCGCGTTCCTCGCGCTGTTCCTCGCGGAGGTCGTGTTCAACTGGCACGGCATTCCGGGGATGAAGTACGACTACCTCGGCCCGGACGGGACGGTTCCGCCGCTGCGGTGCTTCGCCGTGTTCGGCTACCACGCCTTCCTGCTCGGCGGGCTAATCGCCGCCGCTGCGATCGACGCGGAACACCGCATCATCCCGGCGCAGGTGACGTACACGGTGATGGTGGTAGGCGTGATCGGCGGCGCGCTGATGCCGTGGCCGTGGCCGCAACCGGGGGCGGTGGCCGGCGTCATCCCGCCGGAAACCACGATGTGGAGCCACCCGGAGTACGCCGGCAAGGTGCCGACCGGAGTGCAACCGTGGCCGTTCTGGGGGCCGACGTTCAACTTCGCCCCGCCCGGTAGCTGGCAACTCGGGTTGCTCACCAGCGTGATCGGCGCGCTCGTCGGGTCACTCGTCATCCGCGCGACGAAGTGGATGTTCGAGACCGGCTTCGGCCGCGAGGCGCTTGGCCTGGGTGACGCCGACCTGCTCATGATGGCGGGCGCGTTCCTCGGCTGGCAGATCGTCGTACTGTCGCTGTTCGTCGGGTCGTTCGCGGCACTCATACTGAAGGTGCTTGAAGCGCTTCTCCGCAAGAAGGCGGTGCCAGGAACACCGGCGCCCGCGGGCACCTCGATATCCGGTCCGCCGCAGTCGCGCGAGCTGCCGTTCGGCCCCGGTCTGGCGATCGGCGTCGTGGTCACGTGGTTCGCGTGGCCGCGGCTCAGTCCGCGGTTGCAGTTCCCGTTCTTCGACGGGACAATGATGCTCATGCTGGTCGGGTTCATGGGCGTCGGACTGCTCGCGTTCGCGCTGTTCATGCGCCGCCCGACCGAGACGGCACAGGCGAAGTCTTGAGTGTGGTCCGCCACTCCGTGGCGGTTCTTCTCTTGTGGCACAGACATTCCTGTCTGTGCGCTTCGAGCGGGCAGCCGCACAGACAGGAATGTCTGTGCCACCAAGACAAAGGTGGAAGGACCGCCACGGAGTGGCGGACCACACTCAAGAGGTCATTCATGTCCGAAACGGTGATCGTGGATTACGGAATGGCGAACCTGCGGAGCGTCCAGAAGGCGTTCGAGCAGGTCGGGCATTCCGCTACCATCACCAGCGACCCGAAGCGCCTGGCCGCCGCCGCGAAGGTCGTGCTGCCCGGCGTCGGCGCGTTCCGCGACGCGATCGCGCGGCTGCGCGAAACCGGACTCGACGACGCCGTTCGCCGGCACATCGACACCGGCCGCCCGTTCCTCGGCATCTGCCTCGGCTTGCAGATGCTGTTCGACCGCGACCACGAGGACGGCACGCACGCCGGGTTGGGCGTGTTCGGCGGCGACGTGGTGCGGTTCCCCGACGTGCCGGGGTTGAAGGTGCCGCACATGGGCTGGAACACGCTCAGTCTCGCGCGGCCCGCGTGCCCGTTGTTCGCCGGTCTGCCGCCCAATCCCGCGGTGTACTTCGTCCACTCCTACTACCCGCAACCGGCCGCCCGCGCGATCGTCGCGGCGGAAGCCGACTACCCGACGCCGTTCTGCGCGGTGGTGTGGAAGGACAACGTGTACGCGACGCAGTTCCACCCGGAAAAGAGCCAGCGCGTCGGTTTGCAGATGCTCCGCAACTTCGCCGCGCTCTGACGCGGTGTGCGCCCGCGCCGGACAATTTCCTTTTTCTTCGCGATCCCGCCGACGCGC
>CANLGS010000183.1 GCA_947490035.1 Gemmataceae bacterium | reverse complement strand
TCTCCTTGTCTCCTTGTCTCCTTGTCTCCTTGTCTCCTTGTCTCCTTGTCTCCTTGTCTCCTTGTCTCCTTGTCTCCTCACTCGGGCTACTTAGCCACGTCGCACACCAGCGTCGCGTAGCTGCGCACCTCGTCGTACTTCTTGCCCGCGTGTTCGCCGGCCTTCGCCTCGACGTGCTTCGCGTACACGCCGTAGCGCCCGGCTGCGTCGTAGACCGGGGTGTAGCCGTCCTTGTCGGTCGTCGCGGCCTTCTTCCCGCCGCCCGGAAGCATCACGGTGACCTCCGAGTTCGCCACCGCCTTGCCCGCCGCGAGTACCTGGAACCGCAACGCGCCCGCCTTGCCTTCCGCAACCACTTCCAGCGGGAGTTTCTCGCCAACCGGCTTCGCGGTCGCGTCGCCGATCACCGCCTTCGGGTAGTACGCGAGTTTGAACGGCTTGGCGTCGCCCTTCTGGAGTACGCCGTAGTCGGTCACGCCGTACAGCACGCGGTCGCCCTTGCCAGGCACGTTCACCGCGAGGAACCCCTCCCCCTTCTTGTGCTCCACCGCCGACTCCTTCCCGGTCGCGTCGCGCAGCGTGAGCTTCGTGTTCGCGATCTTCT
Source organism: Gemmataceae bacterium (assembly GCA_947490035.1). Taxonomy (GTDB): domain Bacteria; phylum Planctomycetota; class Planctomycetia; order Gemmatales; family Gemmataceae; genus Gemmata. The sequence goes on along the minus strand of CANLGS010000183.1, from coordinate 6,854 downwards.
CGATGTTCACGGCCGTGTCCGGCTCCAAGTTGTCGCTGAACACCACCTTCGCGGCTTCGCCCTTCGCGTCCAGCACGATGAACGGGAAGTGCGCCTGTGCCACCGCCACCGCGAACAGCCCGACCACCGCCGCACCGATCATGCGATACATGTGCTTCTCCTTCTTGTGGGACAGGCCGGCGGCCTGTCATTTTGAGGAAGACAGGCCGGCGGCCTGTCCTACGAAACGCGCACCAGCAAATCCGGCACATCGCACGCGACACCGCGGACGGTGACGCGCTTGAACGGCCACTCGGTCGGCGGCGTGACGGGTTCGTGACCCGTCGCGGTGACCAGCACGGTATCGACGCACGCGGCCGGGCCGACTCGCGGCTGCCACACCACCGCCTGCCCTGCCGCGAGCGTCTCGTACCCGCTGGCGCGGCGCAGCTCCTCCGCCGCGAACCGGCCCGTGCCGTACCCCGGTTGACTCAGCCGCTCGTCGAACTCGAACGGCGTGCCCGCGAGGACCACACCGGTCGCCTCGGCTACCGGCGCGAGCGTGGCCTGCGGCGCCGTGTACGAGCGCGAGATCGCGGACAGGTTCACGGCCAGATCGAACGCGGCGCGGAACGAGTCCGGCGGCGGGCCAAAGCTCACGGTGCGCGCCGCGGTGACGAACAGCCCGTCGCGCTGGCCGGTCGCCTGGATGGTGCAGGTGTGCGCCACGGGCGCGGTCGTGAACCCGGCGCGGCGGAACTTCGCGCCGCGCGCATCGGCGACCACGCTCAACGCCGCCGGCTCGATCCCGCGGTGCAACAGACGGTGTGCGAGTTGACCCGCGACCTCGTCTTCGGGGTCGCCGCGAAGGATGGTGCGGCCGGTCGCCTCGACCGCGTGCGCGACCGCCAGCGCCAGTTCGCGGTACTGCTGTTGTTCGCAAGGGCTGAGGACGCGCAGGAGCGGGCGCAACCGGTCGTTGACCATCGGCACGTTGGGGAACGGCCGGTCGGCCGCGACCGTGCGCCCCGCGGTGATGTTGAACAGCAGGTCGGACCGCCCGGCATCCCAGGTCCACTCTTTCAACTGAAAGCCGAGTTGGTCGAGTTCCTCGTCGAAGAGGCGCTGCGTGTCCACGTTGGAGCAGAGCAGCCACCGCTGCCGGCCGTTGGTGAACACGCCGGGCCGCTCGGAGTCGGCGATCAGCCCGCGCGCGCTCAGCCCCGCGGTGAACCAGGCGACGTGCGCCGGCATCAGCAGGATGACGGCCTCGCACTCCATCTCCGCGAGCAACCCGGCGGCGAGTTCCTGCTTCGCCTCGATGTCGGCGCGGCGCGCGGCGATGAGTTCGTCCGGCGCGCTCATGGGGTGCCTTCGTTCGGTGTTCGTAGTGACCCGCTTCAGCGGGGTCTTCGTCTTGTGGCACAGACCTTCCTGTCTGTGTCCCCGTAGCTCAGCGGACACAGACAGGAAGGTCTGTGCCACAAGACGAAGACAGACCCGCTGAAGCGGGTCACTACGAGCGGGCCGCTCACTTGATCTTCTGGAGCCACGTGCTGATGACCTTCGACACCTCGGCCATCTGATCGCCGGAAACCTTGTCGGCGGTGTCGGACAGCTTGTGCCAGTGCGGGTAGTCGAAGTCGATCACGTCCACCGTCGGGATGCCGACGCGGTTCAGCGCGAGGTGGTCGTCCTGCACCTCGTGGCCCTTCTCGTAGATGAACGACTTCGCGCCGACCGCCTTCGCGACGCCCCAGATTTGATCGACGAGCGGCTTCGCGGCCTCGAACGAGTGGATCTCCACCCGCAGCTCCGCGCCCTTCGCGGCGAACAGGTCGAACAGCACGCCGGCCTCGTACTTGTGCTTCCGCTTGTCCTTCGTCTTCATGTAGTCGTCGGCGAAGTGTTCGGAGCCGATGAAGTACCGGTCGCCGCCGCCGATGCGGTCCGTCTCGAACACGAACTCCTCGCCGTCGAACAGGATGAAGTCCACCCCGTACTCGCACTTCAGGTCTTTCATGTGGTGGCCGAGTTCCATCAGGAACGCGACCCCGCTGGTGCCGTCGTTGGCGCTGACGAACGGCTTGTTCCAGTTCTTCGGGTTGGCCTCTTGATCGGCGATGGGGCGAGTGTCGTAGTGCGTGCAGAGCAGCACCCGCTTGGCCTTGTCGGGGTGCCACGAGACGATGAGGTTCACGAAGTCGGTCTGCTCCTTGCGGCTCTTCTGCTTGGCCTTGAACTCCTGCCGCGTGACGGTGGCGCCGAGCTTCTTGAAGTGTGCCTCGATCAACTCTTGCTGCTTCTTCATGCCTTCGGTGGCGCTGATGCGCGGGCCGATGTCGCAGAGCTGCTTGAGGTACTTGATCGACCGGTCGCCGTCGAACTTGGCCGCGACGACCTTGTCGTCGGCGCCACCGGTGCCGAACTCGGTCTTCTTGGGTTCGTCGGCGGGATTGTCCATGGTGGGAAGTTCCGCCTTCTGCTGCTCGGGCGCGGTGGAGTTCGCCGACCAGCAGCCGGCGCCCGCGCCGACCGCCAGCGCCGCCCCGAGCGCCCATCTGAACACCTGGCTCATGACGTCCTCTCCGCGGCTGTGTTGTCTTGCCCTCTCCCCTTGCGGGAGAGGGTGGCCGCGCTTCGCGGACGGGTGAGGGGTCAGGCCTGTACGGACCACGCGAAGGTCTTCCCGCGCGCTGAGACTTACCCCTCACCCGTCCGGCGAAGCGCCGGCCACCCTCTCCCGCAAGGGGAGAGGGACAAGAATTGGCTACCCCGTCTTGCACATCTTACCGACGATCGGCGTTCGCCGCGAGCCGGTGTGTAATGAGTGCGGCGAATTGTAAATCTTCCCCTTCACATCGCGCCCTCACGCGGGCATACCTCCGCCCTCTGAACCCCACACGCACCGCGACGACAGCCCGTTGGGGAACGGGTTGCGAGGTGTGTTCCCACAGCGACTGTACTCCGGCTCGTGCCGGGCGTGCCGGCGCCGTCGCTTCCATCGGCCAGGCGGGGCACGGGGTTCGGGTCGGACGCGGGATTCGGTGGTTTCGTTACACCACCGGGCGGAGCGCGGCCGATAGTGCATTTAAGCGCCGCAGTGTACCCGCTCGGCGCTTCGGGGGTTGGGCAAGCCGTTGACGATCGCGACGATCTCACGGCCGCGTTTTCGGCAAGTTCGGCACTGAGCGCACGCAACAGCCGGGGAAGCTGTCGCGGGCCGCCGCCGGACGAACCGGAAGACCGATCGCGGCCGTCTGACCGAGTAGCCCGTGCAGGGACGCCGAAGCGCAACCCGCTCGTAACCGAGCGGGCGGTGTAGCGGCGTGCGGGACGCGCGACCGACAGCCTTGCCGTCCATCAGGGAGGATTAGATCGTGACCCATACCGAGACAGACATCCAGGCCGTTTGGCTGGAGTACCGCGAACGACCGACCGTCGAGCTGCGCAACCGGCTCGTCGAACGGTACCTGTCGCTCGTCAAGTACAACGCCGAGCGCATCTGGTCCCGACTGCCCGACGGCGTCGAACTCGACGACCTCATCAGCGCCGGCGTCTTCGGACTGCTGGACGCGATCGAGGCGTTCGACCTCGGCCGCGGCGTCAAGTTCGAGACGTACTGCGTGCCGCGTATTCGCGGTGCCATGCTCGACGAACTGCGCACGATGGACTGGGTGCCGCGCCTGGTGCGCAGCAAGGCGAGCAAGATGGAGGCCGGCCGCAAGGCGCTGGAAGCCTCGCTCGGCCGCCCGCCGCGCCCGGAAGAGCTGGCCGAGAAGCTCGGCGTCCCGCTCGACCAGATCGACGCGCACATGGGCGAGGCGACCGCGGTCAACCTCGTCAGCCTGAACAAGAAGTGGTACGAGACGGACAGCTACAAGGACGTGCGCGAGATCGACATCCTCGAAGACAAGAAGGCCGAGAACCCGACCGGCCGGTTGCAGAACCGCGACCTGATGAAGCTGGTGACCCGCGGCCTCAACCGCAACGAGCGGCTCATCGTCATCCTCTACTACTACGAGGAGATGACGATGAAGGAGATCGGGGCGACGCTCAACCTGAGCGAGTCGCGCGTCAGCCAGATGCACTCGAGCATCGTCGCCCGGTTGCAGGCGCACCTCGCGAAGCGCAAGAGCGAGTTCAACGACAACTGACCGCCGGACACGCCACAGGAGGTCGGCCGTGCCCGTTCTGACAGGTTCTCTCGTCCCCGCGGTTGCGCCGCGGGGCGAGTCCGAGCGGCTCGCGGCGCTCCTCTCGCGACTCTACGCCGAGCAACACGCCCTCACCCCCGACGACCCGTACATGGCCGAACACGCCCGCGAGCGGGTCGTGTCCGGGCAGGTCGCAGCGTTCGACTGGTATCGACCGCTGCTGCCGCCGACGGGTGCGGTGTTGGACTGGGGGTGCAACCACGCCCCCGACAGTTGCCTGCTCCGCGCGGCGGCCGGCGATCGGTACGCCCTCCACGCCTGCGACTACCGCGAGCCGGGCCACTTCGCCGCCTTCCACGACTTCGCCGGCATCGCGTACACCCGGCTCACACACCTGTACCAACTCCCCTACGGCGACGCGCAGTACGACGCGGTCGTCGCTTCCGGCGTCCTCGAACACGCCGCCTGGGATTACGAGTCGCTGAAAGAACTGTACCGCGTCCTCAAGCCCGGCGGCGTGCTCGTCGTCACCTACCTGCCGAACCGCTTCTCGGTGCAGGAGTGGCTGCTCCGTGTGGTCCGCAAGGCGGGCTACCACCGCCGCCTGTACGACCTCTCCGCGACGCGACGGATGCTGCTGGGCACGGGGTTTGAAGTGATGGAAGCGCGGTTCCAGGCGACCCTCCGCGGCGGCTGGTCGGGGGCCGCGCTGCGTGCGATCCCCGGCCTCGCCGCGCTCAGTTCGGTCCTGTGCTTCGTCGCGCGTAAGCGCGACTCGATGTGACTGTAGTGTGGACTTGAGTGTGGTCCGCCGCTCCGCGGCGGTCTTTTGCTTTCAAAGCCAAGACCGCCGCGGAGCGGCGGACCACACTCAAGTCACTCCGCGACGATCTTCACCCCGTCGCGGGCGAACTTCGCGGCCTCGCCCGCGCCCTGCTTCGTCACCTTCGTGTCGCGCGCGTAGAGGAACTTCAGCCCCGCTCCCCGCGCCGCGTCCTTCAACCCGGCGTCGGTGAGTAGCGTGCGGTCGAACGACGCGATTTCCAGTCGCGGCAGCGCGGCCGTCACCTTCGCGGCGCCGCCACCGGCTTTCGTGCCGGACAAGTCGAGGTTCTTCAACTGCTTCAAGTCCGCGAGCGCGGTCAACCCGGCGTCGGTCACCGGGCAGTCCGCGAGCGAGAGGTTCGTGAGCGCGGTGAACCGCGCGAGGTGCGGGCCGTTCGCGTCGGCGAACGGGGTGCCGTTCAAATTGAGCTTGCGTAGCGCCGACGGCTGCGGGAACTTCGCGAACGCCGAACCGGTAACGCGCGTCTGCACCAAGTCCAGCACACGGAGCGCGCTTAACCCCGCGAGCGCGGCGACCCCGGCGTCCGTCACTTTCGTGCCCGCAAGGTTCAAATCGTTCAGCTTGTTCGCGCGCGCGAGGTGCGAAGCGCCGGCGTCGGTCACCTTCGTTCCTTCGACGTTCAACACCTCCAGCGCAGGTAACTTGGCGACGGCTTCCAGGCCCGCGTCGTCGAACGCCGTGTGCGGCGCGCTGATGTCGCGCAGTTGACCCCAGCCGGGCGCCGCGAACGCGGAGCCGGCCGCGGGCGTCGCGGTCAGGTTGACGGCGCGCAGCACCGGCAGCGCGGCGAGTTCCTTCAACCCCGCGTCCGTGACCTTCGTCGCCGCGAAGGTGACCTCTTCCAGGCTCTTGATGCGCCCGATGTGCGGGCACGCCGCGTCCGTCACCGGGCCGACGCAACTCAGCACCTTGAGTCGCGGGAGCTTCGCCAGTACGCCGAACCCGGCCCCGGTCACGCGCGGGCAGTTTTGGAAGCCGAGCGACGCGAGCGCGTCGAACCCGTCGAGGCACTTGAGGTCGTCGTCGGTGAGTTTCTCGTTCTCGAAGGTGAGTTCGGCGACGCACATCAAAGCCTTGAGGTGCGCGAGCGCCGCCGCGAGGTCGGTGGTCGGCTCGACGCGAACGACGTAGCCGCCGTCCTGCGCCTCGTGGACGCCGGCCCCGGCCTTCTCCAGCGCGTCCAACTTGGCGCGGTCCGCGGGCGCGACCGGTACCGGTGTCGGCACCGGGGCGACAACCACCTTGTCCTTCGGAGGCACAACGACGAGCGGACCGGGTTTGACCGCTTCCGGTTTCGGGTCGCTGATTGGCGCGGGAGCGGGCGGGTCGTTCTTCGCCCCGCAGCCGGCGAGCGCGACGAGGAGGAGCAACGCGAACGGGAGGCGAGTGACGGGCATGGCGGTCTCGCGTGTGATGGTCAGGCGGTGACCTCTTCGATGATCGGTTCCAACCGGGTGATGTGGCGGTTGGTAACGAGCACCGGTTCGTCGAAGAACTCGCTCGCCACGTTTCGCACGATCCCGATGAACGTGACCGCGCCACCGACCACGACCATCTCCGGGTTGGTGACGGTGTACACGGTGTGGTCGCTGACGTGCAGCCGAAACGGGATGAACGGCCGCCGGTACAGCATCGCCTTGATCGCTTCGGGGGACACGTCACATCTTGGCGTACTGCTCGGACAGGCTGACCGGCAGTTTCCCCACGATCTCGGCTTTTAGTCCCAGCCCTCTCAACATGTGTTTTTCGCCTCCTCGACGAGGCGAGCAGTTGAGTAGTGTTTATGTTGCTTGCAATACACGGGCTTCTGGGTGGGCGGTTTTTTCGGACCGCGTTTGTGGCGGGCCAAGCCCCCCAATCGGACGTTGGCG
>CANLGS010000182.1 GCA_947490035.1 Gemmataceae bacterium | reverse complement strand
GACTGCGCCGGGAACTCGAAGGACTGTGGGAATAAGCACTTCGGACCCACGATCCGAGATACGCGAAGAATTTCCGAAAGACGTGTCAGGAACCGAACCGGATTCGCGTAGGTCGTGATGAGGTTTGGTACCGTTGCCCCGAGGGTCGCCCGTGCCGCCGCTCGCTTGCCCGCCCCCGGCGCTGATCCTCGACCTCGCGTGCGGGCGTGTTCCCGCGGATCGCGAGGCGGAACTCGACAGCCACCTCATCGCGTGCGGCTCGTGCCTCGCGCTCCACGAGGAACACTTGCGCCCGTTCGTCCTGGCGGTTCGCGATCTGTCCACGTCGAACGGCCCGGACACGCCGCCCCTCCCGCCGGAACACATCGAGCGCCTCAAGCAGAACTACCCCGCGAACCGGACCGTGGTCCGGCGAGGTGACCCGTCGTTGTCCGAAACGGTCGGTCCTTCGATCGCGGTCAGCAACCCCGACCGCCTCGGCAAGTTCCTGCTGCTCGCCGAACTCGGTCGCGGCGGGCGGATTTGTTCTCGCTGGGCATCGTCCTGTTCGAGATGGCGAGCGGGAAGCAACTGTTCCCGCGCGCGCATCAGAGCACGCTGGCGCACCTCGACTCCGTGAGTGCGTTCGACGCGCCGGTACCCGCGAAGTTCCTCCCCGGCGTCCCGGCGCGGCTGGCCGCGCTCATCGCGGGCCTTCTGCGGAACGATCCGGCGCGGCGCGTTCCGGGGACCGCGCACAAGTTGGCGGCGAAGCTCGCGGCACTCGCAATCGAACTCGCGCCAGGTTACACCCGCCAGCGCTGGGTCCGCACGGCTCGCACGACCGCTCTGGTCGTCGCGGGCGGATTGGTCGTCGCGGGTCTCTTCCAGTTGAAGCGCACGCACCTCGACGCGCCGGTGAACCTCGCGCGCACGCCCCCACCCAAAGTCGTGGAACCCGAACCTGAGTCGGTCGTGAGACCGAACGGGTTGCCGGTCGCTGTCACGCCACCCGACACGACGATCCCGCCCGCGCTCGTCGCGGGCAAGAGCGCGAAGAACCTTGACCAACTGGACCGCGACGAGATCACGAGGGAGGCAGCTATCGGGGCCGGCGACGGCGACGCCAAGCGCGTCGCACCCGAGGTCGTCGCGGTCATCGACGTGGCCCGCAAGCCCGGCGACCCCGGACACACCGGGTTCGTCGAGGCGGTCGCACTGCACCCCGACGGCGCGTTGCTCGCTACCGGCGGCGCGGACAACACCGTCCGCCTTTGGGACTTATCGGGTGCCGCACCCAAGCACTTGGCGACGCTCAAGAACCACAAGACCGGCGTAACCGCGCTCGCGTTCACCTCCGACGGCAAGTGGCTCGTGAGCGGGTCGGCCGGGGGCACCGTGATCGCGTGGAAGGTCGGGTCCGATGAGGAGGCGGCGCCGTACGAGTTGCGCGACGGCGTGGCCGCCCTCGCGGTGAGCCGCACCGAAAACCGGGTGGCGGTGGGGAACAGCAGCGAGAACGCTCGCGTTTTGGAACTGGACACCGGAAAGGAGCGCCCGGTCATTCGCGGGAACCGCCACGGGACCGGCGGACTGGTGTTCGCGCCCGACAACTCCCGGCTGTTCCTCGGGTCCATCGGGGCGCTGCGCGTGCTGTCGAACGGGGTTGGACGGGTAATCGGGAGCCGCGTCGGGTGGGGCCGACTGCTGCCCGGGTTCGGCAACAACCACGACACCGAAATGCATTACGCGCTTTCTGTTCGCGACTTGAAAACCGCGTGGGTCACGCACACGGTGATGAAGCACGATGGCCGCGTGTGCCGGGCAGAATTCGTGAGCGAAGACAAGTACGTTATCTCGCTCACGGACGACTGCCGCGTTCACCTGTGGGCCTGGGGTGCCGAAGCCCGGCTCGCGACGGTGGTGCTCGGTCACAACGATGTCGCGCACAAGCGTGAGTGCCGTAGCATGGCCGTTCACCCGGACGGCCGACACGTCATCGTGTGCCGCACCAACGGCCAGGTTTACGTCGTGCGTTTCAACTTCAAGCCCTGAAATCCTTCTCTCCGCACAGGAGTCGCCCATGCGACGCGCCCGCTTCGGATTCACGTTGATCGAATTGTTGGTCGTGATCGCCATCATCGCGGTGCTGATCGGGCTATTGTTACCCGCCGTCCAGAAGGTGCGCGAAGCCGCCGCGCCCATCAAATGCACGAACAACTTGAAGCAGTTCGGGGTAGCCCTCCACAACTACCACGAAGCCACTGGCCGATTCCCGCCGGGACACTCGCCGCACCGCATCCCACCGACATTCACCCCCGCCGGGGGCGCGACGTGGTCGTTCTGGTTGCTCCCTTACATCGAACAAGACAACCTCTACCGGCAAGCCGACCTCGTGAACTTCCACTTTGAACCGCAGAACTGGGCCGGGAACCCGAACGCGGTCATCAAGAACACGCGCCAGGCGCTATTCGTGTGCCCGTCGGACGACGCGAGCGGAACGATGAGTCTCGCGGTGCCGACGTTCGACACGCACATCCGCGGCAGTTACGCGGCGAACAACGGGATCGGGCCACTGGTCGAACGGCACGACGCCGATGTCGGGTTGCGCTCGATGCAGACGAAAGGCGTCTTCTACTACGACAGCCGCACAACCCTGCTCACCCTGAGTGACGGCACGAGCAATACCGTGTTGCTCTCGGAGGTGGTGGTAGTGCAAGGCGGTGACCTGCGTGGGGTCACCTTCCAGGCGGAAGGGTCGCTCTACCACCACAACAACGCCCCGAACTCACCGACCGCGGACATCCTGCGGGTCGGGGTGTGCGTCACCAAGTCGTACGCGCCTTGCACGGAGTTGTACACCAACATTCCCGATCGGCGCGTGACGATGGCGTCCCGCAGTCGGCACACCAGTGGCGTGAACACCCTGCTGGGCGACGGCTCCGTGCGCTCCGTCTCCAACAGCATCAACCCGCAGACGTGGCAAGCCGCGTCCTCGCCCAACGGCGGCGAAGTCCTCGGCAGCGACTGGTAGCCACGTTACTTCGCGGGCTTTAGCGCGCTCTCGAAGAACAGGTACAGCAGTTCGTTCGACTCCGCGTTCGGCGAGTGATCCTTGCGGTTGGTCATCGCGACGCGGTTCTCGAAGCCGAGCAACTTGTTGACCGCGATGCTGTGATTGAGAGCCTTCCAGCGCTCCGGTTGGTCTTCCGCGCCGCCGGACACCAGGAACGGGCGCGGGGCGACCAGCGCGTGTAGTTCGTGCAGGTCGCGCTTGTCGTCCATCATCTGCTTGTACGGCCCGGTGCGCGGGTTCTTCTCGTTCGGAATGCCGCTCTTGCGCTGCGCCGGGAGCGCGGGGTCGAAGCCCAAATACCACGGCTCCCAGTAGTTCACGTTGCTGCGATTCTCGTCGAACACGATGCCGGGGTCGGAGGTCGCGCAGCACGCGAACTTGTCGTGCAGCGCCCCCGCGAACATCGCCCACTTCCCGCCGTAAGAGTGGCCGACGACGCCGATGCGCTTCGGGTCCACGTTCGGCATCTGCGCCAGCGCGGTGTGGCAGTTCGCGGCTTCATACGCGTGGAACGACAGCGGCTGAATGCGGCACTTCTCTTTTGTGGGGTAGTACGTGTTCGGGTCGCCGCCGAGCGAGAGCGCGACGAACCCGCGTTTCGCGAGCTGAAGGGCGAAGTCGCGGAACTCCGCCTTGCCCTTCCCGATCCCGGTGTTCGCCTCGTAGAAGACGACCACCACCGCGGGGAACGGCCCCTTCCCCGGCGGCACGAGCAGGTACGCGTCTTCGACGACGCGCCCGGGCGCGGTCTCGATCTTGAGCTTGTGCTGCGCGATGCCGTCGCGGTCTTCCTTCGGCCCGAGTTCGACCTTCGGCTTCTCGATCAGCGCGGGCCATTCGCCCATCTGCCCGTGCCAGTATTTGAGGAGTTCGGCGCGGCGCTTGTCCCAGTCCTTCGCGTTCTTAACGTCGGTGCCGTCGTCGAACTTGAGCGGCGAGCGGTACGCGCCGAAGTCCTTCGCGAGCGCCTCCGGCGGCTTGAAGTGCGGCGCGAGTTTGGCCGGCGGTTCGTCGGCCGCGGCGGTCGCGGCGAACGCGCACGCCGCAAGGAACGTGGAGAGGCGGAGCAGCATGATTGGACCTCGAAACGGTGGGTTCTGGTGGCACAGGCTTCCAGCCTGTGATTCTCAGGCACACAGGTGTCCAGCCTGTGCCACCAGAGTAAGGCGGTGGGACGGCGCGGGGCCTTGTCCCACCCTACGCGGTCAGTTCGCCCACGACCAGCGTCACGTCGTCGGTCAGCTTCGTGTCGCCGCGGAACGCGCGCTGGTCCGCGAGCAGGCGATCCGTCAGCACGTCCGCGCCGATGAACCCGTGCGCCGCGAGCGATTGCTCCAGCCGGTCGGTGCCGTAGCCCTCGCCCATCTCGTTGCGTGCTTCCACCAGCCCGTCCGTGTAGAAGCAGAGCCGGTCGCCCGGTTCGAGCTGCACCGACTTCTCGCGGTGCTGCTCCTCCGCCACGATGCCGAGCATGAACCCCTGCGCGCGGAGTTCTTCGACGGCCCCGGTGCGCGCGACCAGCCGCAGCGGGTACGGGTGGCCGGCGTTCGCGAAGGTCAGCACCCGCGTGCGCCGGTCGAGGACGCCGTAGAACGCCGTCACGAACCGCTCGTCGGCCAAGCCTTGCAGGCGCGCGTTCATCGCGGCCAGCACCGCGCCGGGCGAGGTCGTGGAACCGGACACTTCGGAGAACGCTGTCCGCGACAGGATCGCGACCATCGCCGCCGCGATGCTGTGCCCGCTGGCGTCGGCGATCAGGAACCCGAGGTGGTCCGGGGTCGGTTGGGCCACGTCGTAGTAGTCGCCGCCGAGGTGGTCGAGCGGCGCGTAGTGGACGCCCCACCGCAACTCCGGCCACGCGGGCGGCGCGTGCGGCAGCAGCAGCCGCGTCTGGAACCGGCCGGCGGCCTTCAGGTTGTAGCGCAACTCCGCGTCGCTCGACATGAGTTCGTCGATCGCGCCTTTGAGTTCGCGCGTGCGGTGTTCCACGAGCTGGTTCAGGAAGTCCGCGCGCTGGCTCATCAGCATGCGCGTGGAAACGATGCCGACGACGCGCAGCCCGTCCACCACGGGCAGGTGCCGCACGCGCATTCGAGACATCATCGACACCGCGTCTTCCCAACTCACGTCGGGCACGATGTGGTACGGGTCCGGCGTCATCCAGTCGGACACCGGCGCGTCGCGCCAGCCGGGGTCGGCGTCCGCGACCCGGCGCAGCAGGTCGCGCTCGGTGAAGATGCCGACCAGTTCCGTCGCGTCGTTGACGACGACGACCGCGCCGATCCGGCGCCGGTTCATCTCGCCCATCACTTCTCGCAACGGGCAGGAGGGCGGAACCATCACCGGTTCCGATTGCATCACCTGGCGGACGGTTAACGCGTCTTGCGGCATGAAGGAAGTTCACCTGTAAGGCCACGCGATCCGGACCGGGAAATCCGACGGGCGCGAATTGAGGGGGAATTATAGCCACCGCGTACCCGCGCGGTGTGAATCGGGCGAATGTGCCCGAAGGAACTTGACCCTTCGCGCCGATGGGACAAGATACGTGGCAGCACGACCCTCACGGGAGAAGCCTATGCCGGACTGGGTTCGACAGGCGGCGGTAGTCCCGGTTCGCGACGGCCGCGTGTGTCTAGTCACATCGAGCAGCGGCCGGCGCTGGGTCGTGCCGAAAGGTCAGATCGACCCCGGCCACACGCCCGGCGAAGCGGCGCTCGTGGAAGCGTGGGAAGAAGCCGGTCTCGTCGGCGCGCTCGACCCCGAACCGCTCGGCTCCTACGCCTACGAGAAACTCGGTCGCGAACTGCACGTCCTCGTCTACCGGATGCTGGTGACCGAGGTGCGCGACGAGTGGCCGGAACGCGACCTGCGGGTGCGCGTGTGGCTGACCCTCGACGAAGCCCTCGACCGGATCGAGGAGCCCGGACTGCGCGACCTGCTCCGCCTGGCCTCTCCACTGAAACTGACGGGGCGCGCCATTCTCGCGAGCGCGTGACCTTGTGAGGGTCAAAGACCCTGCGCTGTCCGATCTCTTCTCTTGTGGCACAGACGTTCCTGTCTGTGCTTCTGAAGGCAACACAGACAGGAATGTCTGTGCCACAAGCCCAAACCTACAAACCCACCAGCGGCAGAATCACGCGGTCCGCGTCCGCTTCGGTCCGCACCGGCGGCACGCCGGTGTGCAACTCCCACGACTCCGTCAGTTCCGCCGACGCGCCGGGCGCGAGCGTCACCAACTCCCCCACCGTTTCCATTTCCAGCATGTCCTCGTTCGAGAACGTCTGGTAGCGCGTCCCGCGGTCCGGGTACACGGCGCCCTCGCGGTAGTCGAACCGCTTCACGAACAGCACGCCGGAGTTCAGATACCCCACCCACCCCGCGCGGTGCGCCAGCCCGATCTTCGTCGGCCCCTTATTCACGTCTTGGCGGAGGAACGCGTACTTCGCGCCGAACGTCCAGCGCGTGTCGGCGAAGTCGAAGTACGGCCACAGGATCAGTTCCTGGTTCGGCGCGAAGTCGGCCGGCGACTTCGCGTTCTTCGGGTGCAGCGGGTGGCCCTTCTTGGGCGGCAGCGGGATGATCTCGACCCCGCCGGGCGCCATCACGGTCGGCCCCCACGGGGCCAAGTCGGTCGCCGCCTTGCCAATGTTGGTGACGCGCAGGGTCACCTCGACGCGTGTGCCGCTCGCCGCGAGGCGTAGTTCCATCACCTTCTGGACGCCGTACTCCGTTTCCGGCGGCGGGGTGAATCGCGCCGCGTGCGGGCCGATCTCCTCCCACTTCACCGGGCGGTTGTCGGCGAAGTACGTCCGCGTGAGGTCTTCCGGGGCGAGCCAGAACCGGTGCCCGCCGCGGATCTGCCACTCGGCCTCGCCGGTCCCGCCCATCATCGAATCGTAGTTCTTGAGGACGTTGAACCCGCCCGGTCGCCGGTACGCGATCACGCGCGGGCCGACATCGAGCGTGACGACGAGTTCGGCGTCGCCGTTGCTGATGCGCAGGTTGTTCTTCCAGCCGCGATATTCGATGAGGTCCACGCCAGTGCCCCGTACGGGAGAGGGAAACGAAGAACGGCCGGCATGTTACCATGCCGGCCGTTCGGTTGATACCGGGTGCGGTTACTTGGCCTTCAGGGCACGGGCACCGAAGCGCCAGGCGCCGAGGGAGCCGAGGGAGCCGAGCGCGATCATCCCGAGGAGCAGACCGGCCGGCGCGGGAACCGGGTTCGTTGGCGTCGTGGGCGTCGTCGGGGTAGTGGGCGTCGTCGGCGTCGTCGGCGTCGTCGGCGGCGTGGTGCCGGGGCCGCCGACCGGCGGCGTGGACGTCGAGGTTGTCGGGGGGTGTCGTGGTCGTGGTCGTGGTGGTCGTCGGAATGGTCGGGGTCGTGACCGCGTCGTTGCCGGGCGTCGTGGCG
>CANLGS010000181.1 GCA_947490035.1 Gemmataceae bacterium | reverse complement strand
TCAGTTTGGTTGTTTGTGGTGCGGGCACCTTCAGGAGTTGCCCCGGCTGTTGGGTATTTGACTACTGTCTACTGATCACGCACACTATTAGTGTACGAATGAACAAATTTCTCCCACCGGCACAACACCGCCGCCGTTACCGGGTTTCTCAAGGGTGTTTGTGATAACGGCCGCCCCCGGCCTCTCCCAGAGCCTGGGAATCCTGGGAAACGCGCCTCATAACGGCCACGGCCTTGCGATGCCAAGCAGCGAACCACTGGGAATCACTGCACAACACGAGACGAGCAAAACAGGGGGGGTGGCAGGGGGGCTAACCCTTCCAACGCCAAAAGGCTCACGCGGCCACTGCTAGTCTCGCCGGCGAAAGCTACGCAGCCCAGATGCCTACACCACAAACTGAGACACTACCGATGTGGTCAGTCTGTTGTACCGCCTCGCACGCACGCACGCCATACCTCCGACCCGCATAACCGGAACACTCGGCGCGAACCGGTGTGCAGATTCCACACGCCGGCACGGGCCGGCGGAAGTCCCGACCACAATCGCCCCGATAATCGTGAGTGCGAGACGGTCCCTCCGCATCGGAGTTCCCCGCATGACGCCGCTCTGTCTGGTAGCCCTGTGCGCGATCGGCGGCGAGCCGGCGCCGTACCCGTACCCGAGTACCGCGCCGCTCACGCCGCCCTACGTCGCGGAGCGCCGGGTGCCGTTCTTCCTGAAGCCGGCCGAGAAGCGCATCCGCGAGAAGGTCGCGGACCTCGCGTTGCCGGGCGCCGGCAAACCCGCCCCGCCGGGGTCGTACCTGTGGCAACCGGCCTTCAAGGAAGACCAGATCCTGCGCGCCCCGACGCGGCCGTACACGCCGCAACCCGGCGACATCGTGATGAGCGCCGACGGGTCGGTGTTCTGGAAGACGATGCACAACCTCGCCGGCACCAGCCACCCGACGCACTCGATGATCGTGTTCCGGATGCCCGACGGGCAGACGGGCGTCCTCGAAGGCGGCCCGCACGACACGCTGAAGTGTCGCGTGCTGGAGCCGCTGCCGCACATGTTCACCTACGAAGCGGAAGGCCGCGTGTGGGTGCGGGCGCGGGCGTGCCCCTTAACCGCGGAGCAGTCGGCGCGGCTCACCGAGTTCGCGCTGGCGACCGACGGGCGCGAGTTCGGCATCGGCCGTCTCGCTTTGCAACTGACGCCCTTCCGCACGCGCGGCCCGCTCCGCACGGCGTTCGTCGGCAAGCCCAACGGCCTCGACCGCGACAGCTACTATTGCAGCGAACTGGTAGTCGAGGCGTGCGTGTACGCCGGACTGATGGACGCGCGCACGGCGCGACCCAGTGCGACCTACCCGCGCGACATCTTCATGGATCACTCGCTGAACCCGTATCTGAACAAGCATCTCAAACTCGCGCCGGCGTGGGATCCGCCCGCGCGGTGGACGAGCTGGGCGTCGACCACACAGGTTGAAACTCGGCGCTGAATCGGTGACAATGGTCGGAGAACCCCTCCCCAACCCCTCCCCTAACAAGGGAGGGGCTTCAGACGTAAGACGAAACCGTGAACGCGCAGCGTTCGCGTCTGAAGCCCCTCCCTTCTTAGGGGAGGGGTTGGGGAGGGGTTCTTCCGCGCCGGAGCCGCCATGCGCTTCTCCCTCTTCTCCCTCTTCGCCCTCTGCGCTCTCACCTCTGTTGCCACGGCCGCCCCTCCAGACTTCGACAAGCAGATCGCGCCGCTGCTTGCGGCGCGGTGCCTCGACTGCCACAGCGGGGCGAAGCCGAAGGGCAAACTCGACCTGTCGAACAAAGCCGGCGCGTCGGCCGCGGTCGTGCCGGGCAAGCCCGCGAGTAGCGCATTGTGGGAACGCGTCGCGGCCGGCGAGATGCCGCCCAAGAAGCCGCTACTCGAAGCCGAACAGAAGTTGCTCAAGGAGTGGATCGAGAGCGGCGCGAAGTGGGGCAGCGACCCCATCGACCCGTTCCGCTTCACCACCTCGGCGCGCGCCGGCTACGACTGGTGGGCACTGCAACCGGTCGCGCGCCCGAAGGTGCCAGACAACCGCAACCCCGTCGACCACTTCGTAACCGCGAAGCTGAGTGACAAGGGGTTGTCACTGTCGCCGGAAGCGGACCGGCGCACGCTCGTCCGCCGCGTCTACTTGGACCTCGTCGGACTTCCGCCGACATCCGAAGAGGTCGAAGCGTTCGTGAAGGACAAGGCGCCCGACGCTTACGAAAAGGTGGTCGATAAACTGCTCGCGTCGCCACACTACGGCGAGCGGTGGGCGCGGCACTGGCTCGACGTGGTGCGCTACGGCGAGACCGACGGCTTCGAGCGGAACACCCCGCGCCAAAACTCCTGGCACTACCGCGACTGGGTAATTCGCGCGCTCAACGCGGACATGCCTTACGACGAGTTCGCACGACTGCAACTCGCGGGCGACGTGCTGAAGCCGAACGACCCGGACGCGGTGAAGGCCACCGGCTTTCTCGTGGCGGGCGTTCACAACACCGTTCTGGGCAACGACCAGATGCGCGCGGTCGCGCGCCAGGACGAACTCGAAGACATCGTCGGCGGCGTCGGCCAGACCTTCCTGGGGTTGACCGCGAACTGCGCCCGCTGTCACGACCACAAGTTCGATCCGATCTCGCAGACCGACTTCTACCGGCTCGCGTCCGCGCTCGGCGGGGTGGGCTTCGGCGAGCGCGCGGTTCCCGACGCGAAGTCGAGTACCGAGGCCGCGAAGCTAACAAAGGAGTTGAACAGGGTCGCGAAGGAACTCGCGGCCGTCGAGGAACCGGCGCGCAAGGCGGCAATGGCCGAGAAGGGTATGGGCAAAGTCGCGGCCGACGCGCCGTCGCCGGTCGCGGCGTGGGACTTCCGCAAGAGCGGCGACGAACTCGTGGGCAAGTTGCACGCGAAGCCGACCGGCGGCGCGAAACTCACCGACGAAGGCGCAGTTCTCGACGGCAAGACCGGGTTGTTGCGCACCGCGCCGCTTACCTTCGACCTGAAGGCCAAGACGCTCGAAGCCTGGGTGAAACTCGACGACCTCGCGCAGCGCGGCGGCGGCGTCATCTCGGTGCAGACCCCCGACGGCGTGGAGTTCGACGCGATCGTGTTCGGCGAGAACGAGCCAACGCGGTGGATGGCCGGCAGCAACGGCTTCGTGCGCTACAAGTCGTTCGGCGGTGCCGTCGAGAAGGACGCGGCGACGGAGTGTGTTCACTTCGCGGTCACGTTCGCGGACGACGGCACCATTACCGGCTACCGCAACGGCAAGCCTTACGGCAAGGGCTACGCGTCGAAGGGGCCGCTCGCGTTCAAGGCGGAAAAGGCGGTGATCGTGTTCGGCTGCCGGCACGAACCGGCCGGCGGGAACAAGATGCTCGCGGGCACGGTGAGCATCGCGCGGGTCTATGACAAGGCGTTGTCACTCGAAGAAGTCGCCGCCTCGTTCACCTCCGGCGGCGGGTTCGCGACGAACGCCGAGATCGACGCGAAGCTCACCCCCGACCAGCGCGCAACGCGAGCAACTCTCCGCAAGGAACACGACACGCTTGCGGCGCAACTGGGCGCACTGCGCCAGAAGGCAGCGGGCGGGAAGGCTCACGCGAACGTGCCGCTCGCACCGGGAATCACAAGGTTCCTGGCGCGCGGCGACCTCGCGACCCCCGGCGCGGTCGTCGCGCCCGCGGGGCTTGCCGCCGTGACCGGCCCGAACGCCGACTTCCAACTCAAGCCGGACGCGCCGGACGCGGAGCGGCGCAAGAAGCTCGCGGCGTGGATCACCGCGCCGAACAACCCGCTGTTCGCGCGGGTCGTCGTGAACCGCGTGTGGCACTACCACTTCGGCACCGGCATCGTCGAAACGCCCAACGATCTCGGCTTCAACGGCGGTCGCCCTTCGCACCCCGAACTCCTCGACTGGCTCGCCAGCGAGTTGGTGAACCCCGACCGTAAGGGAGGGGGTGCGTGGAGTCTGAAGGCGCTGCACAAACTCATCGTCACTTCAGCTACCTACCGCCAAGCCTCGGCGCCGCGCAAAGAGGCGTCGGCGCTCGACGCCGACAACCGGCTGCTGTGGCGGTACAAACCGCACCGGCTCGAAGGCGAAGCGGTGCGCGATTCGATGCTGTCCGTCTCCGGGTTGCTCAACCCGGAGGTCGGCGGGAAGGGTTTCAGCGACTACAAGATTCGCGACTTCAACGGCACCGCGTACTTCGACCCGTTCGACCCCGTCGGGCCGGAGTTCCACCGGCGGAGCGTGTACCGGTTCACGCCGCGCGGCGCGAATCAGGGCTTGCTCGACACGTTCGACTGCCCCGACCCGGCCTCCGCGGCGCCGCGCCGCGCGATCACCACGACGCCATTGCAAGCGCTCGCCTTGTGGAACAACGGCTTCGCGCTGCGCGCCGCGGACGCGTTCGCAAGTCGTATCGCGAAGGACGCCGATGGCGCGGAGAAGCAGGTGCGCCGCGCGTGGCAGTTGGTATATCAGCGCGACCCCTCGACCGACGAAATGAAGCTCGCGACGAAGCTCGTGACCGACCACGGGCTGAAGGCGCTGTGCCGCGTGCTGTTCAACAGCAACGAGTTCGTCACCGTCGAATGAGTTCGCTGCGCGGCAATATTCAAAGCTTCGGGGCGAACCACCATTGTCCCGGTTCAAGCTCACTCCTCCTACGCCACCGCGGGGAATCAGGTCATGCGTTTCTTCGTGCCGTTAGCCGTTGTCGCGCTGGCCGTCATCGTCGCGTGCGCGGTCGCCTGGGCTACGACCCGCGAAACTCTTCCGCCGGAGATCCGTATTGCGGGCGGCAAAAAGGACGGGCTGTACTTCACCTTCGCGGAACAGTTGGCCAAGCGGTTGCGGGAGCGGACCGGTCGGCCCGTTCGGGTCGTCGAGACGGCGGGCAGCGAGGAGAACGTCGAACTGCTGCGTACCGCCGGTGCGGACCTCGCGCTGATTCAGCCGGCTTCGCTGACCCCCGAAGGCGTTGCCGGGATCGCACCGCTCTTCCCGGAGACGCTTCATTTCATCGTGCGGAACGACAGGAAGATCCATTCGCCGGCGGACCTGGCGGGGAAGCGGGTGGCGCTGGGGCTGAAGGGTTCGAGCATGCGCCCGAACGCCGTTACGGTGCTGTCGCACTACGACATTCCCCTGAAGGATTTGCAAGAGTCGGAAGTGCCTTTCGCCGCGCTCGCGAACGACAAAGAGATCGACGCCGCTCTCGTGACCACGGGTTGGATGAACCCGCTCCTCGAACAGCTTTTGCGAAACGGTGACTGGGTGTTGCTCGGTCTCGCCGATCCGGAGGGGCTGGCCATGCGGCACCCGTGGTTCACGCCCACAACCATCCCGAAAGGGCTGTACCCCGGCAAGAAGCCCCTTCCCGCCGACGCGGTCCGAACCGTTGCCGTCACGGCGCTGCTCGCGGGCCGGTCGGACGCGTCCGACCCGTTGGTTCGCGAGGCGCTGGCGGCACTCTACGAGACCAACCTGTCGGCCTCGTTTCCGGCCCTGCTCTCGGCCAAGACCGCCAAGAACTACGACGCCGCGGTGATGCACCCGAGCGTCGTGAAGTACCACGACCCGGCGGCGGCCTTCAATCGCCTGTCGCAGATCATGGAACTGCTGTCGAAATCAAAGGAAGCACTGTTCGGCGTCGTCGCGGCGGCCATCTTGATATGGGGCTGGCTCCGCCGCCGCCGGGAGCAGATCGCCGCGGCAGCGGACCAGGTGCAGAAGGAGAAGCTCGAAGGCTTCATCGGCCGGACCCTGACGGTCGAACTGGACCAGATGAAAGTCGAAGCCCCCGAGGAGTTACGCCCGTTTCTGCGGCTGGTAACTCTGATCAAGCAGGAGGCGCTGAAGGAACTGACCAGCGAAAAGGTCCGCGGCGATCAACTGTTCGCGATCTTCCTCTCGCAGTGCGCCGCGCTGAGTGAAAAGATCCAAATGCGAATGCTCTACGGCCGGCTGTCCGAGTCCCGTAGCTGAACCGAGCCGCGAGGCTCGACTAAACGAATGGGTACTTCCAATGCCAGTTAGCAGACGAGAATTCCTCAGTGCCGCTTCCAGTCTGGGCGCGATGGCGGCGTTGCACCAACTCGCCGGCGCGAAGCCGGACCACGCGGCGAAGGCGAAGCGCGCGATCCAGATTTCGCTCGTCGGCGGGATGAGCCACATCGACAGCTTCGACCACAAGCCGGAACTCACCAAGCGCCACGGCAAGCCGCTCGGCAGCGACACCAAACCGGACGTGTTCTTCGGGCAAGTGGGCCTGCTCCGCAAACCGGACTGGGAGTTCAAGCAGCGCGGCAAATCCGGGCTGTGGGTGTCGGAGTTGTTCCCGCACATCGCGGGCGTCGCGGACGAACTCACCGTTATCAACTCGATGACCGCGGACAGCGCGAACCACACGCCGGCGCTGTTCGTGCTGAACAGCGGCTTCCAATTCAACGGCTACCCGGCACTCGGCTCGTGGCTGAGTTATGGACTGGGCAGCGAAGCCGACGATCTTCCGGCTTTCGTCGTTTTGCCGGACGGGCGCGGCGAAGCCAACGGCGCCGCGAGCAACTGGTCGAACGGCTTCCTCCCGGCGCAGCATCAGGGCGTGGTGTTCCGCGGCGGTGAGTCGCCCGTGCGCGACCTGTTCCCCGAAAAGGCGATTCCCGCGGCCGAAGAGAAAGGCTCACGCGCGGCACTGGAAAAGCTCAACCAGATGCACCTCGAACGCAGCGGAAACGAGGGCGCGCTCGCGGCGCGGATGGAGAGCTACGCGCTCGCGGCGAAGATGCAACTCGCGGTGCCGGCGGTCGCGGACTTGAGCAAGGAACCCGCGAAGCTGAAGACGGCTTACGGCTTCGACGACCCGAAGACCGCGGACTGTGGCAAGCGGTGCCTACTCGCGCGGCGCCTGCTTGAGAAGGGCGTGCGGTTCGTGCAAATCTACAGCGGCGGGCCGATCGCGGGTTCGCCGCGAACGAGCTGGGACGCGCACGAGAACGTGAAGGAGAACCACGGTGCGGAAGCGTTCCGCATCGACCAACCGGTTGCGGCACTCATTCAAGACTTGAAGCAGAAGGACATGCTGAAGGACACGCTCGTGATCTTCACCACCGAGTTCGGGCGGACGCCGTTCACGCAGAGCGCCGGGAACGTAGTCGGCACGGGGCGCGATCACAACAAGTACGGCTTCTCGTGCTGGCTCGCGGGCGCCGGTTGCAAGCCGGGCACCGCGTTCGGCGCGACGGACGAGATCGGCTGGAAGGTCGCGGAACACCCGGTCGCGTGGTACGACTTCCACGCGACCGTGCTGCACCTGCTCGGCATCGACCACGAGAAACTGACGTACTATCACAACGGCATCAAACGCCGACTGACCAACGTCCACGGCGAGGTGGCAAGGGGCGTGCTGGCGTAGGTCGCGCGATCAAGAAGATTAGCCACGAAAAGGCACAAAGGGCACAAAAAGAAGAGAAGAGAGC
>CANLGS010000180.1 GCA_947490035.1 Gemmataceae bacterium | reverse complement strand
GCACGGTGCTGGCCGCGTACCTCGTCGCGGGCGGCCTGCCGGCGCGCGCGGCGCTGGTCAAGCTGCGCGACCTGCGCCCCGGCTCGGTGGAAACGCTCGACCAGGAGCGCGCGATCGAGCGGTACGCGCGCAAACTCGCGCTACCCGACGACGACGGCGATTCGGGCGACGACGGGTTGGAGTGAGCCGCGCCCGTCGGGTAGGATGGAGAAGAGGGCCACACACCGGAGGAGAACAATGGACCGCATCACCATCGACGCCGACCTGCCGGCGAAGATTCAGAACCTAAAGCACCCGGCCGAACTCGTGGACGCGGCCGGGCAGGTCGTCGCCGTCGCGTACCCGCAGTACGACCCGGCGCTGTACGACATCTACGGCGAGGAGCCGAGCGACGAAGAACTCGACCGGCGGTGCCGGACCGAGGCCCGCATTCCCGCCGAGGAGATCATCCCGCGGCTGAGGAAACTGGCATGAACGCGGTCGTCTGGCTGGAATCGGAACTCGACAAACTGGCCGATGTCTGGATCGACGTGACCCCCGAGGAGCGGGACCGGATCGAGGCGGCCGTCAACCGGATCAACGCGACGCTCGCGCGGGACGCGGGGGCGGGCGAATCGCGCTCCGGTAACCATCGTATCCTGCACGTCTCGCCGGTCACCGTGCGGTTCCGGCCCGAATCGGACTCGACCGTCGTCGTGGCGTCGGTCCACTACGCCCGGCCGCGACGGTAGGCCTGCGCGGTGTGAAGAATCTTTCACGCGACCGCGGTTGCACCGGCCCGGCGCGCGGCCTACAACTCCTGCACTTCCCTCCCAGGCCGCCACGACATGCGCCCCACCCCCGCGCTCGGTTCCCTCGCCGTGCTGTTCGCCGTCGCCGTCGGCGTCGGGCTGCTCGCCACGCCCCGACCGCCCGAGCGCAGGGTGAAGCTCGCGGTGCTCGTCGTGTTCGACCAGATGCGCGGCGACTACCTCGAACGCTGGCGCCCGCTGTTCGGCCCGGACGGGTTCGCACGCCTCCAGCGCGACGGCGCGTGGTTCACCCACTGCCACTACCCCTACGGCGTCACCACCACCGGCCCCGGTCACGCGTCGATGCTCACCGGCGCGTGCGCCGACGTACACGGCATCGTGAACAACAGTTGGGTCGAAGCGCGCGTGGAGGCGTACTGCGCGGGCGACTCGCGATACCACTTCGTGCCCGGTACGAAGCCGGCCAAGGCGAAGAACGCCGGCACCCCGGAGCGGCTGCGGAGCGAGACCGTTGCCGACGTGCTGAAGGAGGTTCACGGCGCGAAGGCGAAGGTGTTCGGCCTGTCGCTCAAGGACCGCTCCGCGATCCTCCCGACCGGCCGGCGCCCGGACGGCGCGTACTGGTTCGAGGGCGGCACCTTCGGCACCTCGACGTACTACGCCGACCGCGTCCACCCGTGGGTCGAGCGGTTCAACGGGTCGAAGTTCGCGGACCAGTGGAAGGGCAAGGACTGGACGCGCTTCCGCCCGGACATCGATTACACCCTCTGGAGCGGCCCGGACGACGTGCGCGGCGAGGGCGTCGGCGCCGCGCAGGGCGTCACGTTCCCGCACCCGACGACCCGCGACGCCAAGTATTACGAGGCGGTCGTCTGCTCGCCGTTCGGCAACGACCTGCTGCTGCAACTCGCGAAGACCTGCGTCAGCGCCGAAAGGCTCGGCACCCGCGACGCGCCGGACCTGCTCGTCGTCAGCTTCTCGTCGAACGACCTGATCGGGCACACGTGGGGGCCGGACTCGCACGAAGTGCTGGACGTGACGCTCCGCTCCGACGCGCTCATGGCCGAGTTGCTCGCCTTCCTCGACGCGAAGGTGGGCAAGGGCCGCTACCTGCTCGGCCTCACCGCGGACCACGGCGTCTGCCCGCTGCCGGAGGTGAGCGCGGCGAGCGGCGTCGCGCCCGACGCGAAGCGGGTGAAGGGGACTGATCTGAAGGCGCGCATCGACAAGCACCTCACGGAGAAGTTCCGCTCGCCCAAACAGGCCGACGGGAAGGACTCGAACTGGGCCGAGTCGATCATCTTCCCGTGGGTGCGGCTGAACCAGGCGCTGATCGACCTGAGCGGTCGGACGCGCGCGGAGATCGCAACGGAGGCGGCGCGGTGTCTAACGGAGGAGCCGAAGCTGAACGTGATGCGCACCTTCACGCAGGCGGAACTGGCGGGCACGTTCCCCGACTCGGACGTGATCGCGAACCGGATGAAGCGGTCGTTCGACCCGTCGCGGTGCGGCGACCTGGCGGTGGTACTCGAGCCGTACTCGATCCCGGCGGGGTTGGCCGCGACGCACGGCGCGCCGTTCGACTACGACACGCACGTTCCGCTGCTGGTGTACGGGCCGGGCATTCGCGGCGGCGAGCGCAGCGAGCCGACGACGCCGCAGGCGCTGGCGAGCATCTTCGCGAAGTGGCTGGAGGTGCGCCGCCCGAAGGACGCCGCGTTCCCGGTGCCGGCGACGCTGGAGTGAGACGCGGAGTGTGGTCCGCCGCTCCGCGGCGGTCTTCGCCTTTTTCCTGTCGCACAACGAAGACCGCCGCGGAGCGGCGGACCACACTGCGGACCACGCGCTCACATCCCCGCGGGCGGGACGGTGCCGAGAGGCATCGTGAACTCGTGCATGATCGCCGCGTGCGCGCCGAACAGGATCGCCCAGAACGACCCGCCGGTCGCGGTCGGGCCGCGGTCGGGCGTCGCGTCCTCGTTCGGCGGCGATTCCGGCAGGTAGTATTCGCGCGTGACCGGGTCGAGTTCGCGCCCCTCGACCTGTCGGCCGGGTTGCAACCCCGGCGGCTGGGCCGCGACCGCGCCGCACACCGCCGCCACGCCGACCAGCCCCAGCAGCATTCGCCGCAACATTCGTTTCGTCCGTGAGAGCGAGCCGCCGCCGCGCGATCCGTCGCGCACCGGCTGTTTCGGGAACTGGCGGGACTATAGCGTCGGCGCGAACGCACGCAACGGGAAATTACGATCCACCCGCTCCCTGACGGTCGCGGTTCGCCAGCGCCCGGTGAACCGCGACCGTCAGGGAGCGGGTGGGCACATCCCGGTGAACCGCGACCGTCAGGGAGCGGGTGGCCCCGTCATGGTGAGAACGATTCGCTTGACCTGCCCCGCCCGACGCCTTACGATTACCCTTACCCCGCCAGAGCGCTCTTTCCTTCCGCCCGCCGAACGAGACACCTCGGAGACTTCTCCCATGCGCCGGCTTGTGTTCGGCCTCGTGGTATTCGCCGCGTGCGGCACGGCTGCGGCCCAACCGCCGCCGCCGAGCCTGCCGTCGCCGCGCGTGCAGCACGCGCTCCCCAACGGCGTCAAGGCCGGCACGAACGTCGAGGTGACCGTCACCGGGACCGACGTGGACGAGCCGGAGAAGCTGCTGTTCGCGCACCCCGGCTTGAAGGGCGAGTACATCAAACTGCCGACGGAGCCGACGCCGGACCCCAAAGACCCGAAGAAGACCATCCCGCCGCCGAAGGCCACACCGGCCGGGCCGCACAAGTTCAAGGTGACCTGCGCGGCCGACGTGCCGCCGGGCGTCTACGACCTGCGCTTCGTCGGCAAGTGGGGCGTTAGTAACCCGCGCGCGTTCGTGGTCGGCGACCTGATCGAGGTCTCCGAGAAGGAGCCGAACAACGACACCCCCGAAGCGCAGAAGATTGACATCGGGACCACCGTGAACGGCGTGATCTCCGCCCCCACCGACGTAGACTACACCGCGTTCACCGGGAAGAAGGGGCAGCGCGTCGTTATCGCGTGTCAGGCGTCGTCGATCGACAGCAAGGCGTCGCCGATGATCGAAGTTTACAACGCGAGCGGCACCAAGCTCGCCATCAACCGCAACTACCGCGACAACGACGCGGTCACCGATCTGGTGCTGCCGGCTGATGGCGAATACTTCGTCCGGCTGTTCCAGTTCACCTACACCGCGGGCGGGCCGGACTACTTCTACCGCTTGAGCGTGAGCACCGCGCCGTGGATCGACGCCGTGTTCCCGCCGGTGGTCGAATCCGGCAAGCCCACGCAGGTAACTCTTTACGGCCGCAACCTGCCCGGCGGCGCGCCGGCCGACGGCTACACCGCGGACGGGCGCCCGCTCGAAAAGCTCGTGGTTACGATCACCCCGCCGAGCGGCGCGGGCGTGAACACTGCGCTCACGAGCCTCTCCCACGTCGAACCGAACGCCGCGCTGCAAGACGGCTTCTCCTACGCGCTCAAGGGTCCGGGCGGCATCTCGAACCCGGTCACGATCTACTTCGCACGCGACAAACTCACCGTGAAGACCAAGCCTAGCGGCACGCCGGAAACCGCGGAAGTGGTGCCGACGCCGAGCGAAGTCGCGGGGTTCCTCGCGAAGAAGGGCGAGAAGGACTGGATCGCGTTCAACGCGAAGAAGGGCGAGAAGTTCACCATCGACCTCGCGGCGGAACGCATCGGCGCCAGCGGCGACTTCTACTTCTCCGTGCGCGACGGCAAAGACCCGAAGAAGGATCTGTCCGGCGAGCAGGACGACGACCCCGATTCGCTTCACCCGTTCGGCTTCTACACGCGAACCAGCGACCCCGGCGCGTACCAGTTCACCGCGCCCGAAGACGGCAAGTACCTCGTCGCGGTCGGCTGCCGCGAGTCGAGCTACCTGAACGGCCCGAAGGCGTGTTACCGGCTCCGCATCGGTCAGCCGGTGCCGGACTTCCGCGCGGTGGTGATGTCGTACAGCCGCTTCTACCAAACCGGTTCGGCCGCGTGGCAGGGAGGTACGCAAGCGTACTACGTGTTCGCGGACCGGCAGGACGGCTACACCGGCTCGATCGCGGTGAAGGCCGAAGGACTGCCGCCCGGCGTGACCGCGCTGCCGCTCACCATCGGGCCGAGCGTGCGTTGGGGACTGCTGGTGTTGGATGTGGCACCGACGGCCGCGACCGCGACGACCGCGTTCACGGTGAAGCTCACGGGCACCGACACGGCGGGCAAGTCGCTGGTGCGAAGCGCGCGCCCGGCGTCGGTCACGTGGGGCGCCACGCAACCGGATCAGAACATTCCGGTGATCGCGAAATTGGATCAGTCGCTGGTGATCGCGGTGCGCCCGGAGAAGGCCGCGTTCAGCATCAAAGCGGACCTCGCGAACGCGCTTGTGAAACCCGCGACCGGCAAGGAAGAGAAGGTGATCGGCCCGGTCGTCGTGATGAAGCAGGGCGATAAGGCGACGGTTCCGGTGAAGGTCGAATGGACGGTGCCGGAGAAGCCGAACGTCACGCTCGTTGTCGAACCTATGATTCTCAACCAGCAGAACACGCCGATCACGGCGACGGTCGCGGGCCAGCCGACGAAGGACAAACCGGAGGTACTCGTGAACCTCGACGCGAAGACCGCCGCGGTTCCCGGCACGTACACGATCATCCTTCGCGGCACGGCGCAGGTGCCGTTCGCGAAAGACCCGATGGCGAAGACGAAGCCGAACGTCCCGGCGGAAGGATTCAGCACGCCGATCACGGTACTGGTGGTGCCGAGTTCACTCGGCAAGTTTACGACCGGGCCGCTGCCGAACAACACGCTCAAGCTCGGCACGAACACCGACCTGACGATCAAGGTGGAGCGGCTGTACGACTTCGCGGGCGAGTACAAGGTGACTTTCGTTCCGGCGAAGGACGCGGTCGGCGTCACCGCCGCGGATGTGGTCATCGCGGCGGGCAAGGACGAAGTGAAGCTGGTGCTGAAGACCGCGAGCGACGCCAAGCCCGGCGCACTCGCGGGCACCGTCGTGGTGACGGCGCTGTACGCAGGCAAGTACCCCGTGATCTACGAGAACAAGGTAAGCTTTAACCTGGCGAAGTAGTCCGAGGCGAGCGGGGGGCGTAAGCCCCCTGTTTGTCACCCCAATCACACCCATTCACGAACCAACAGGGGGCTTACGCCCCCCCGCTCGCCAAGAGGAACCCACCCATGCGCCGCCTGATCGCGCTTGCCATGACACTGCTCGTAGCGTCGAGCTACGCGCAAGAGAAGAAGGACGACAAGAAGGACGAGTACCCGCCGATCCCGGTCATCGACCTGAAGCGGAAAGACCCGATCGAGTACAACAAGGACATTCTGCCGATCTTCGAGAAGAAGTGCCTCGTGTGTCACTCCGGCACCGAACTGCGCGGCAAGTACGACATGAGCACGCACGCGAACGTCCTCAAGGGCGGCAAGCGCGGCGTCGCGGTCGTGGCCGGCAAGCCGGACGAGAGCAACCTGTTCACGTTCTGCTCGCGCCAGAAGCAGCCGATGATGCCGCCGAAGACCGACGAGCCGCTGAACTCGCAAGAGGTCTCGCTCATCAAGCTGTGGATCGTGGAGGGCGCGAAGGCGCCCGCCTTCGTGAAGGTCAAGGACAAGATCATCGTGAACCTGCCGCCGGCGCTGGTCAAGCCGGTGCGGGCGGTCGCGGTCGCGCCGGACGGCAAGACCGTCGTCGCCAGCCGCGGCAACCAGCTCCACCTCTTCGAGGTGAAGACGATCCCGGCCGAGAAGAAGGGCGGGAAGGACACGCAAGAGTGGTCGTACTCGAAGACGTTCTTCGACCCGAGCCTGAAGACCCTCGACGGCAAGGTCGCGAAGGCCGCGCACATCTCGCTCGTCGAGGCGATGGCCTTCAGCCCCGACGGCAAGACGCTCGTCACCGGCAGTTTCCAGGAAGTGACCATCTGGGACGTGGAGAAGGGCGAACCGAAACTCCGCATCGGCGGGTTCGCGGACAAGGTGTGCGCGATCGCGTTCTCCGCGGACGGCAAGAAGTTCGCGACCGGCGGCGGCTCGCCGACCGAGGACGGCGAAATCAAGGTGTTCGACGACACCGGCAAGCCGTTCACCGAGATCAAGGCGGGGCACAGCGACACGGTGTTCGGGGCCGCGTTCAGCCCGGACGGGAAGCTGCTCGCGACCTGCGGCGCCGACAAGTTCGTGAAGGTGTTCGAGCTGCCGGCCGACGCGACCAAGCCGGCGAAGTTCGTGAAGTCGTTCGAGGGCCACACGCACCACGTGATGGGGGTTGGCTGGACGCCGGACGGCAAGAAGATTGCCTCGTGCGGCGCGGACAACTTCGTGAAGGTGTGGGACTACGAGAAGGGCGAGAAACTGCGCGACCTGCCCGGCCACCAGAAGCAGGTCACGTCGCTGGTGTTCGTGGGTAAGACGGCGCAGTTCGTGACCGGCAGCGGCGACGCGAGCGTCCGCATGTGGAACGCGGACAACGGCGGCAACGTGCGCAGCTTCACCGGCGCGGCCGACTTCGTCTACGCCGTGAGCGCGAGCACCGACGGCGCGGTGGTGGCGAGCGGCTGCGAGGACGGCGTGGTGCGCGTGTACAACGGCACGAGCGGCGCGCTGATGAAGGCCGCGCTGCCGCCCGACGCGGAGCCGGCGAAAAAGGACGAGCCGAAGAAGTAAGAAGTGAGGAGTGAGGGATGAGGAGTGAGGAGTGAGGAGTTAAAGGCCGAAGACCAGAGGCACATACGCTTCTGGTCTTCGGCCTTT